>LZRQ01000195.1 GCA_002159155.1 Firmicutes bacterium ZCTH02-B6 | reverse complement strand
GTGGAGCGGCGCATCGTGCACCTGGCGCTGGCGGGAGATCCTGACGTGGAGACTTACAGTGAAGGCGAGGAGCCGCACCGTCGGGTTATCATCGTGCCGCGGGACGCGTAAACGGCGCCGGGCGCTGACGAGACAGCTCGGCCGTGGACGCCCCGGGCCAGATCGAGGGCGAATGGCAAGACCACTTGGACAGCGCGAAACCAGCGATCGGTTTCGCGCTTTTTGCTTGGCGGGCCACGAGGGCGCGAGGGGGGATGACGCATGGCGGGAGATCGAACAGGCGTACTCCTTGAGCTGGAACAATGCTGCCGCGAGGCCGGCATCGAGCTAACGCAGGACGCGGCTGACGGCATGCGCGCGTTTTGGCGGATGGTGCTGGCCGCGAATGAGCGGATAAACCTGACGCGCATTACCGGGGATGAGGAAGCCACACTGAAGCACTTCGTCGATTCGCTAACGGTTCTTTTGACCGGACGATTTGCTCCCGGGGCGCGGGTTGTGGACGTGGGGACGGGGGCGGGCTTCCCTGGGATCCCCCTCAAGCTGGCGCGCCCCGAGCTGCAGGTTTTGCTGGTGGATGCCACCCTCAAGCGGGTACGGTTTCTGGAGACGGTTATCGGACACTTTGGCTGGGGAGACGTGCGGGCGGTGCACGCCCGGGCCGAGGACCTCGCACGGGATCGCGAAACCGCGGGGCAGTTTGACGTGGCAGTGGCGCGCGCGGTGGCAAGCCTTGACAAGCTGGTTGTCTGGTGCCTGCCGCTCGTCCGCCCGCAAGGCCACCTGGTGGCGATGAAAGGCCCAGACGTCGAGGGGGAGCTGGCCGCGGCGGAGAAGGTCCTCCGGCGCATGAGGGCCCAGATTCTGGAAGTTCGGCGGCTTGAGCTTCCCCGGGGTGCGGGGCGGCGGACGCTGGTGGTCGTGGAGCGCGGCGGTTGAGAGCAGGAGGCGCTTCCTCGGGTCACGAAGTGTTGGGGAAGCACCCGGGGACGGGGAGGCGTGGTGCCGGCGTGCGGCTGAGCGAGCTGCTGAAAGGCAAAACGACGGATGCGGCGGCCCAGAGGGTGAAAGAGCCGGCGGCCGAGCATTCGGCCTCGGAGCAGGTGGAGCAGATCCCCCTGGATGCGATTGTCCCGTCGCCCTTTCAACCGCGCACGGTAGTGGAAGAGGAGGCCCTTGCGGAGCTCGCGGCGTCCATCGCGTCCAGCGGCCTGCTGCAGCCCATCGTCGTGCGGCGCCGGCCGGGCGGATACGAACTGGTGGTGGGCGAGCGCCGGTGGCGGGCGTGCCAGCGGCTGGGCTGGCGCACCATCCCCGCCGTCGTCCGGGAGTTGACGGATGAGGCGGCCGCTGCGCTGACCATGATCGAAAACTTGCAGCGACAGGATTTGACGCCGGTGGAGGAGGCCGCGGGATACCGGCGGCTGCTGGACCGCTTTGGCTGGACCCAGGAAGAGTTGGCCCGGCGGGTTGGCCGCAGCCAGAGCGCGATTGCCAACAAGTTGCGCTTATTGCGCCTGCCCGAGGCGGTCCAGGAAATGGTCGCGGCGCAGGTGTTGACGGAGCGCCACGCCAGGGCGCTGCTGCGGCTTGAGGATCCGGCAGCTCAGCAACAACTGGCGGCCGCCATTGAAAAGGAAGGGTGGACGGTCGAGGAGACCGAGCGGCGGGTACGCGAATGGCTAGAGCGGCGGGCAGGTGCGCCTGCGGCTGGAGGGGCAGCTGTCGGGGGCTTTTCGGAGCCAGCCGGAAGGGTGAGCGACGGCAACGTTCGCGCCCCCCAGCCCGGGAAAGGCCGGCGGGTCGTACGGGTCTACAAGGACATGCGCGTATTCCGCAACGGGATCCTGCAGGTCGTGCAGGAGATGCAACGGGGCGGCCTCGCTGTCGACATGGAAGAGCAGATCGCGAGCGGCGAGGATGCGGACGTCTGGGAGATCCGCCTGATTGTTCGCCGGGCGAAGGAGCGGAGGTGATCCCGTGGGCAAAGTGATCGCGATCGTGAATCAGAAAGGCGGGGTCGGCAAGAGCACGACCGCGGTCAACTTGTCCGCGTACCTGGCGGTGGATGGGGCAAAGGTGCTGCTGGTCGACCTGGACCCCCAGGGCAACGCGACCAGCGGCGTTGGAGTGGACAAGAGCCGCCTCGAGCAGTGCATGTACGACGTGCTGGTGCATGAGGTGCCCCTGCCGGACGTCTGGCAACCCACGGGCCTGGAAAACTTGTGGGTGGCGCCGGCCACCATCGAGCTGGCGGGGGCTGAGATCGAGCTCGTCGCGGCCATGTCCCGCGAGTTCCGGCTGCGGCGGGCACTGGAGCCGGTGCGGGATCAATTTGACTACATCCTCATCGATTCGCCGCCGTCCCTGGGACTGTTGACGCTCAACGGCCTCAGTGCGGCCGACTCCGCGCTGGTGCCGATCCAGTGCGAGTATTACGCTCTTGAAGGTTTGAGTCAGCTGGTGAAAACGCTGAAACTCGTGCGGGATCACCTTAATCCGGCGCTGCGGGTGGAGGGCGTCGTGATGACCATGTACGACGCGAGGACCAACCTGGCGCAGCAGGTCATCGACGATGTGCGGGCGTTTTTCGCCGGCGCTGAGGCGCGGCGGTACATCCCTGAGGAAGTGCGGGTCTTCGAATCCGTCATTCCGCGCAACGTGCGCCTGAGCGAGGCACCGAGCTTTGGGCAGCCCATTGTGCTGTACGATGGCCGCTCTCGTGGAGCGAAAGCCTATGAGGCACTGGCGCGGGAGGTGAGGGCAGGGTGAGCCGCAGAGCGTTGGGAAGGGGCTTGCGGGCACTGATCCCTGCGGATGCGCCGGAAGAAGTCGTGGCGCAGATGGTGCCGGTCGACCGTGTCCGCCCCAATCCTTATCAGCCCCGGGTGGAGATGGACGAGGCCGCTTTGGCCGAGCTCACCGAGTCAATCCGCGCACACGGGGTGCTCGAACCCGTCATCGTAAGGCCGGCAGGCGATGGTTACGAGCTGGTGGTGGGTGAACGCCGGTGGCGGGCGGCGCAGCGGGCGGGCTTGTCGTCCATTCCTGCTGTGGTGCGGCAGCTGACGGACCAGGAAGCGGCGGTCCTGGCGCTGGTCGAGAACTTGCAAAGAGAGAATCTGAACCCGATTGAGGAGGCCCTTGCCTACCAGCGCCTCACTGAGCTGGGACTGACGCAGGAGGAAGTAGCCATCCAGGTGGGAAAGAGCCGCCCCGCGGTGGCCAACAGCCTGCGGCTGCTGACGCTGGAACCAGAGATCCAGCGTGCGGTGGCGAGGGGTGAGGTGAGCGTTGGCCACGCCAAGGTGCTGTTGGGCGTGGATGACGACGGCCTTCGCCGGCGCCTAGCGGAGGAAATTGTCAGCAAAGGCTTGACGGTGCGCCAGACGGAGGAACTGGTGCGGGCGCGGGGCAAAGCGCAGCGCTCCAAGAGTGGCCGGCCGACGCAGCGCTTGCGGAAGCGCGACGCGATCTGGGTCGACGTCGAGGCGCGCCTTTCAGAAGCCCTTGGGACGCGGGTCAAGGTAGAACCCGAGGGCGAAGGCGGCCGCATCGTCATCGAGTTTTACTCGCAGGAGGATGTTGATCGACTGCTGGAATTGATTGTTCCACGTGGAACATGAGTGGAACGCGGGGAAGCATTGTTCCACGTGGAACACAAACCGGTCTGGCGGGGAGGGGCGCCCATGCCGCAGCAACGCGACGACGCACCACCCACAGCCGTCACCGACTGGGCGGTGCTACAGCCGGAGCAGCCGGTGGCCTTGCGCCCAGAGTCGCCGCTCCATAAAGGCCTCTACCAGTGTTCTGTGCTTGAATCTTCCGCAGACCGCCTGCGCGTCACCATGCCCATGGACCAAGGCAAGCTTGTTCTCATCCCCGTGGGAACACCTGTGGTGGTGCAGGCGGAGACAGGTAACGGTACCGTGACGATCCAGGCCCGTGTCATTGATCGGCAGGGAGGAACGTCACGGAGCCTCCTGCTCGGTCCACTGCCCCAGCCGCCACGCTATCTCGGCCGGCAGCAGCCGGGGACCCAAGCCCGCACCATCGCGATTACCAGCGGCAAAGGGGGCGTCGGCAAGACAGCCCTCGTGGTCAACTTGGGCGTCGCGCTTTCGGAGCTAGGCCAGCGGGTATGTATCGTCGATGGGGACCTGGGCACCGCCAACGTTGACGTGATCCTCAACCTTGCCCCTCGTTGGAACCTCGCCCACGTCATCGCGGGCGAGAAAGACATTTACGATGTGCTAGTGGAAGGGCCCAGCGGCGTCATCATTTTGCCCGGCGGCTCGGGTCTCCAGGAACTGACCGCCCTCGATGACCGGCAGTTTGCCAAGCTCCGCAGCCAGTTCCAGCGGCTCGAACGCTACACCGACATCCTTCTGTTGGATACCGGCAGCGGACTGTCGCGATCGGTGACCAACTTCATCCTCGCCGCCGATGAGACCCTCCTCATCACGACGCCGGAACCGCACGCCATCACAGACGCCTATGCGCTTCTCAAGGTGCTTGCGGAGGAAAACGTGCAGCAAGCGCTGCGCTTGGTCGTCAACCGCGTCCGCGACGCGCGTGAGGGTGAAGAGATTGCCCGCAAAATGTTGTTCGCCAGCCAGCGTTTTCTTGGGATCGAGTTGGCCTACCTAGGCCACGTGAGCGATGACCCCGCGGTAGGGGCGGCGATTCGCCGGCAGCAGGACTTGTTTTCGTGGGCCGGCCGCAGCCGCGCCGCGGAGGACATCCGGCGCCTGGCGGCACGTCTGCTGGCCGCAGGCGGCGACGCGGCGCCGGCTGCCGTGTCTAAACCCAGGTCCCTCGTCCAGCGCCTGCGCGCGATGTTTGGCCGGTGATCTCGCAGGCGGGCTTCTAAACCTGCGCACTCCGGCGAGCATGCCACGCGGACGCGGCCGCCTCCCGGCCCGCACTCCACTGCTCAAGCGCCAGCCGCAGCCCCTCGGCGATCACGTCCGCCATGCGCATAACCAGACTGAGCCGGGTGTTTTGCAGCACGAAGTACTCCATAAATCCCCCTACGTTGACGACGCCCATGATGTGAAGGTCGCCCACCGGGGGCAAATCCTTGTTGACTCCTGTGCCGGGCCGCAGGGCTCCCGGTTTCACGGATATCCAGCCAACACTTTCGCTTCGCCCGAGGCAGGCGTCGACCGCAATAATCGTGCTACGGGCCTGAGCGGGCTCCTTTCGCATGCGCTCCAAGACGTCCCGTAGGTTTGCCGCGTGTACTGGCTCATCCAACGTTCCCCACACCCGGACGCCCGGCACGGGACGCCTTACGAGTTGTGAGCCGACCAGCGGCCCCAGAGCGTCCCCGGTGGACCGGTCCGTGCCGACGCAGACGACGCTCAACCGGTCGCGCTCCTGGAAGCGCACCGCGAGGTGCGAAAGAACCGCGCGACACAAGGTTTGCGATGCCGCGGGGTCGCCCATGTGCACGCGCTCAGGCAAAGCTGGCCGCCACGCCCGCTCCCACGCGAGGGAGAGCTTGTGGAACACGCCCTCCGTCCGTCCGGTCACCCCAGCACCTCGCCGTTCCCGCGTACTTAGAACAGTGACAGTCTATGCAGGGCCAGTCCGGGGTATACGGGAAGCAGCGACCTCAACGGCGGTAAGCGACCGGTCCTGCGAGAACAAGGGCCGACAGGTCATAATCGAACATGTGTTTGTTTGTTGGAACGCGTATTTCCCGGGAAATAAAGACGAGGACGGTGCGGCAGGGGACCGAAGGCACAATGAGAAATTTGACAAGGGCTGAAGGTCAAGACGGGCCCTGATACTGATTGCAGCCGAGGTGCAGCGCCTATATGGACGCCACAGCTTACAACTCCACGCCGGAGCCCCCGGCGGAATTGCCTGCCGAGGTCGCGCGGGCACGCGAATACCTGGCCCAGGGGGAGGCGCTGCTGGACCGCGGGCGGACGGATGAGGCGCTGCGCCTACTGCAAGAGGCGGTGCGCCTCGATCCCCGGTACGCGCCAGCCCGAAATAAGCTGGGAGTCTGTCACGTCCGGCGCGGAGAGATGGAGCAGGCGAAACGAGAGTTTTTGGCTGCTATCGGGATCGACCCGCAATTTGCCCCGGCCTACAGCAATCTGGGCAACCTACACCAGGAGGCGGGGCGGCTGGAGGAGGCGGTGGCGGCCTACTTGCGGGCCTTGGAGATCGACCCCGACTACGCCATCGCCCATCACAACCTGGGCGTCGTCTACCGGCGCATGGGCCGCGTCAGCGAGTCGGTGGAGCACCTCAAGAG
>LZRQ01000194.1 GCA_002159155.1 Firmicutes bacterium ZCTH02-B6 | reverse complement strand
GTATACGTCGACTGCGAGTAGGCTGGGGCCGGTCGCAATAGTGAGACCATCGCCGCGAGGAACAGCACCGCCAGCGTCAACGCCGCGGCGCCTTTCGCCCAAGGTCGCCTCGCCACTAGGGTTCCTCCTCCCGCACCAGTTTTGCCCGTTCCCAAACGGGGGTATGCACCGGGCTCCCACCCCGCGCGGCCGCTCCCACGGACAACCGCTCACGGCCACGGCCACATGGATCCCGGTGCGAGTTCCGGCCGTAGGTAATCCGCGGGGTCGGTGGATAATACGCGGTGGATGCGGTGGCGACCGTCAGCCCCGGCTTCCAGGACAAGACGCATGTGCCCGACGGGTACTTCCACGAGTGCAGGAGGTGCCGCGTCATCTTCCAACACCGCCTCGAGGGGAACGATGGTCCACAGGATCATCCGCAGTCACCACCGCTAGAACCATCCGACAGCTCCCCCGGTCCGCGCCATACCCACTCGTCCGCCCGGGACGCCTCCGGCGCGTCACCACCGATCTGATCGGCGGACGACTCGCCCGCGAGCTCTCGCAACTTGGCCAAAGCCTTGTCCAGCCCGCCAAGCTCATCGATAAGCCCGAGTTCCACCGCGTCCTTGCCGATCAGCACGGTCCCCACATCCCGCACGAGCTCCCCGGTCCGAAACATGACCTCCCGGAGTCGTGCCTCGCTCACCCGCGAGTGTTCCACCAGGAAGCGGATCACCCGGTCCTGCATCTTGTCCAAGTATTCATAGGTCTGGGGAACGCCGATGACAAGCCCCGTCAGCCTGATGGGATGAATGGTGATGGTCGCCGTTGGGACGATGAAGCTGTAGTCGGCCGCTACCGCGATGGGCGCGCCGATGGAGTGACCGCCTCCCAGGACCAGCGACACGGTGGGCTTGGACATGCTCTTGATCATCTCCGCGATGGCGAGCCCGGCCTCGATGTCCCCCCCAACGGTGTTGAGCACAACCAGCAGACCACGGATCTTAGGATCTTGCTCAACTGCCACCAGCTGCGGGATTACGTGTTCGTATTTGGTCGTCTTGTTCTTGGCCGGCAGCAACTGGTGGCCTTCGATCTGGCCGATGATGCTCAGCACATGAAAGGAGCTCTCGAAGCGGCTGGGGGCCGTAGCCAGCCCTAGCTGGCGGATGGCCTCCAGCTGCGACAGGGCGCCGGTGCCCCCGCTGCGGGGGGCCTGGGATTGGGGGATAGGGTTCCCTTCCATGTTCCGCCTCGCTTTGCCCGGGCGAGCAGATCGGTCCGGAACTAGTATGAGATTCGCCGGCAGTCCCGCATGCACGAAAAAAGCGGGGGCTTGACCCCCGCACCCAAAAGCGGCAACGCGCCAGCAACCCGCCCTCGGAGGGCCCGCTGCGCGCCCTAGACCTCCATCACCACCGGCAGGATAATGGGCCGGCGCTTCGTTCGCTCATACAGGAAGCGGCTGAGCACTTCCCGCATGCTGTTTTTCACCGTGGCCCACTCCGTCAGCGGCTGCCCATGTCGCTCGCTCAACGTGGCCAGGAGCCGCTCCCTTGCCTCCTCCAGCAATGCCTCCGATTCCCGGACATAAACGAAACCCCGTGAAACGATGTCTGGCCCCGCCACCACCGCGCCGGTGCGCTTGTCGATGGTGACCACGGCGATGAGGATGCCGTCCTGGGACAGTTGCCGCCTGTCGCGCAGCACCACGGTTCCGACGTCACCAACGCCAAGACCATCGACCAGCACTTGCCCGGCACTGACCCGGCCGGTGACCGTGGCTTGTCCCTCGGCGGTGAACTCGAGCACATCTCCCAGGTCCAAGATGAAGATGTTTTCCTCGGGCACCCCGATCTCGCGCGCCAGCCGCGCGTGGTGCCACAACATGCGATATTCGCCGTGAATCGGGACGAAATAGCGCGGCCGGCACAGGTTGAGCATCCATTTGAGCTCTTCCTGGCTGGCGTGGCCCGACACGTGGATGCCGCTGAAAGCGTAGTAGATGACTTCCGCCCCCAGCTTGTACAACTGGTTGATGGTCTTGCCCACCAATCGCTCGTTGCCCGGGATCGGGTGTGCCGAGATGACCACCGTGTCGCCGGGCACGATCTCCACTTGCCGATGCTCGCCCGCCGCCATGCGGGACAGCGCCGACATGGGCTCGCCTTGGCTGCCCGTCGTCAAGATGGTCAGCTGGTCGTGCGGATACCGGTCGAGCTCCGATGCGTCGATCAACATGCCTTCAGGGAAACGTAGGTAGCCCAACTCCGACGCGATGCGCACCACGTTGACCATGCTCCGCCCGATGACGCACACCTTGCGGTTGAAGGCGGCCGCCGCGTCAAACACCTGCTGCATGCGGTGCACATTTGAGGCAAACGTCGCCACCAGTATGCGCCCGGCTGCGGTACGGAACACGTCCATGAACGAATCCCCGACGACTTTTTCGGACAGCGTGTATCCGGGACGCTCGGCATTGGTTGAGTCGGAAAACAAAGCCAACACGCCCTGTTTGCCCAGCTCCGCCAGTTTCTGCACATCCGCGGGCCGACCGTCAATGGGCGTCTGGTCAAACTTGAAATCGGTGGCGAACACAATGTGACCGGCAGGCGTCGGGATCGCGATGGCCACCACGTCCGCGATGCTGTGGTTAACGTGGATAAGCTCAAAGGTCAGTCCGCCGATCTGCACCCGGTCGCCTGCCCGCACCTCCACCAACCGCACGTCGTCGAGGGCGTGCTCCTGCAACCGGTTGTTGACGAGCCCCAGGGTGAGCCGCGTGCCGTAGACGGGCACGTTGATCTCCTTAAGCACATACGGTAGGGCGCCGATGTGATCCTCGTGGCCGTGGGTCAACAAAATGCCCCGGACCTTGCTGCGCCGTTCCTTAAGGTAACTAATGTCCGGGATGACCAGGTCCACGCCCAGCATGTCTTCCTCTGGGAACATGACGCCGGCGTCGATGATGACGATGTCGTCTTGGGTTTCCACCACCCACATGTTCTTGCCGATCTCGCCCAAGCCCCCGAGGGGGATCACGGCGACGGAATTGGCGCGTATGGCCATTGCGAGAACAATTCCTCCTAATTGAGCAGGCCCTGGGGACCCTGGGAAGCCGCTTTAGTCCAACAGACCCGCTTCCTTCAGCACCCGCTGCAGGGCCTGGCGCTGTTCTTCGGTAGGTTCGGACAGCGGAGGCCGCAGCGGGCCCACCGGAATACCGACCATATTGACCGCCGTCTTCACCGGTATCGGATTTGTGGTGATAAACATAGCCTTAAACACCGGCAACAGCTCCAGGTGAATGCCTGTCGCGGTCTTGACGTCACCTTTTTGAAACGCTTCAATCATGGCGCGGATGCGCCGCCCGACGAGATGCCCCGCTACGCTGACCACACCGGTACCGCCCAGAGCGAGGATGGGCAACGTCAACGAGTCGTCGCCGGAGTAAATCATGAATTCCGGCGGCGTACGGCGCCTAAGTTCCGACACCTGGTCCATGTTGCCGCTGGCTTCTTTAATCGCGACGATGTTGCTGATTTCCGCCAGGCGCGCTACGGTGTCCGGCAGCAGGTTCGTACTGGTGCGGCCAGGGACGTTATAGAGCATCACCGGCAGGCTTGTGCTCTCGGCGATGGCGCGGAAATGCCTGTACAAGCCTTCCTGAGGCGGCTTGTTGTAGTAGGGTACGACGGCCATGATGCCGTCTACGCCCAGCTTCTCCGCTTCTTTCGTGAGATGGACGCTGTGCTCGGTGTTGTAGTCCCCGGTGCCGGCGATCACCGTCGCCCGGCCGCCGATGGCGTCCACCACGGCCCGAAACAGCTCGAGCTTTTCTTTGTCCGTTAACGTAGGCGACTCGCCGGTGGTGCCGGCCACCACCACCCCATCGTTGCCGATCTCCACCAGGTGCGCCGCCAGGCGGGCCGCCTGTTCCAAATCCAACGACCCGTCGGGCTTGAAGGGGGTTACCATCGCCGTCAGCACATTACCCAGCTTCATGCACCCTCGCCTCCTGTCGGTGGGCGCTAGCTGCGCCCAGACCAAACTCGTCGTGCAGCGCCCGGATGGCCCGCGGCACGTCGGCCTCGCGCACAAGGCAAGAGATGTTGGCGTGGGAATCGGTCGTCTGTAGCACTCTCGTCTCCGCCCTGTGCATCGCCTGGAGGACACGGGCCATAACGCCGGGCACACCATGCATCCCAGCCCCGACGACCGACACTTTGGCCAGGCGGTCTTGCACCTCAAACGGCACGCCAAGACTCCGCAGCACGCCCTCCGCCCGGAGGCGGTTCCCTTGGTCAACGATGAACGCAACAGCCTCCGGCGAGACACAAATCATGTCGGCGCTGACTCCGCTCCGGCCCAGACCGGTAAAGACGTCACGAGCGATCTGATCGCCGTCCGGGGACCCGCCGTTGGACAAACGGAACTGAACCCGTCCCGGCACATGGGCGATCCCGGTCACGATCCGATCCGCCCCTTGGCTTAAGCTTTCACCGAAACCATCGCATACCAGGGTACCCGGACCGTCGCCAACGGTGGGTCGGATGCGCAGAGGCACGCGCCCTTCCATGGCGATTTCCACCGCGCGCGGGTGCACAACCTTGGCGCCCAGGTGGGCCATCTCCACGATTTCGCGGTAGCTCAGCCTCTCCAGGCGCACGGCGTCAGGCACCAGCCGCGGGTCGGCTGTGTAGACGCCCTCCACATCCTTGAAGATTTCCACCGCTTCGGCCCGTAGTGCAGCGCCCAAAGCGGCCGCCGTCGTGTCGCTGCCCCCACGCCCGAGAGTCGTCACCTGCCCGTCGCTCGTGACGCCTTGGAACCCAGCCACCACGGCCACCCGGCCTTCTCGGAGGTGATGCAGCAACCTCTCCGTGTCAACCCGGAGGATGCGGGCGTTGCCAAAGTTGTCATCCGTGATGATCCCCGCGTCTCGCCCGGTCAGGGGCACGGAGGGGCACCCTTCACTCCTCAACGCGTGGGCCAAGACGACGCATGAGATGATCTCCCCGCAAGCCAGCAGCAAGTCCCGGTCGCGGGGCTCCGCTTCCATCCCGCCATCGAGCAGGTTGAGGAGCGTATCGGTGGCGTAAGGGTCCCCGGCCCGGCCCATGGCGGATACGACGGCCACCACCTGGTAGCCGCCCTGCCGGGCCTCCAAGATGCGCTGCACCACTTGGCGGCGCAGCTCGGCCGTGACGACCGATGTGCCGCCGAACTTTTGTACTAGGATCTTCACGCCGCCACCTCCACGCGGGTTGGCCCGAGCTGTGTCAGCCCAGGGCTCCCTCCGACAGCAGGTACTCGGCGATCTGGATTGCGTTCAGGGCCGCGCCCTTGCGGATCTGGTCGCCAACCGCCCAGAGGTTAAGCCCATTCTCCACGGCCAAGTCAGGGCGAATCCGGCCCACAAACACCTCGTCCCGCCCGGCTGCGTCCAGCGGCATTGGATATAGCTGCTGCGCCGGATCGTCCATGACCGCGACCCCGGGCGCCTCGGACAATAGGCTCCGGGCTTCCTCCACCGTCAGCCTACGTTCGGTCTCGATGTAGATGCTTTCCGCGTGGCTACGCAGCACCGGCACCCGCACGGTGGTCGCGGTAATCCCGATGGTGCTGTCCCCAAAGATCTTGTGGGTTTCCCGCACCATTTTCCATTCTTCGCGAGTGTAGCCTGCCTCGTCAAACACGTCGACCTGCGGGATGACGTTGAAGAGGATCGGGTAGTGCCGGTCCAGGGCAGCCACAGGCAGCACCCGTGCCTCAGATTGTCGCCCGGCCGCGTAATCCCGTACCTGCTGCAGCAGCTCTTCCATCGCTTTCATCCCGGCGCCAGAGACGGCCTGGTATGTGGACACCACGACCCGACGCACGCGGGCCGCCTGATGCAACGGGTTGAGCGCCACCAGCATGATGATAGTCGAGCAGTTAGGGTTGGCGATAATCCCCTGGTGCTTGAGGGCTGCTTGAGGGTTAACTTCAGGAACGACCAGGGGCACGCTGGGATCCATCCGGAACGCGCTGGTGTTGTCGATCACGACGGCACCGGCCTTGACCGCTTCTGGGGCCAACGCCTTGCTGACTGAGCCGCCGGCGCTGAAGAAGGCCACGTCGATGCCCCGGAAAGCATCGGCGCTGGCCGCCTGTACCTCGATCTCGTCACTTCCCACCTTCACCCGCCGGCCGGCGCTCCGCCGCGAAGCCAGCAGCCGCAGCTCGCCCACGGGGAAACGGCGTTCCTGGAGGATCTTGATCAACTCTTCGCCGACGGCACCGGTTGCTCCGACGATCGCCACATTGAGTGCCTTCATTGTCACTCCC
>LZRQ01000193.1 GCA_002159155.1 Firmicutes bacterium ZCTH02-B6 | reverse complement strand
CGCCGGCGCCATTCGGCGCTAGGGTATCGGAGCCCCGAGGACTACGAGAGGAGGTGGCGCCTGGAACACGAAGTGTCCGCTACAGCTGCTTAACCACAGGGTGCCCACGGAAACGGATCAACTCCACTTGCAAGTCCCGTTCTGCTGCTGTAAGGAGCTGACCAAGCCGCTCCTGGGCGTGGTTGATGAGCTCGCCCTTCAAAGCTTCGAACGAGAGCCGGGCCAGCTGCTGCGCCTCGTGCGGAGACTGCGCAGACGCCGTGATGGTCAGAAGACGCGTATCCCGGCTGAACCGGACCGTTATCGCCTCCTGCAGCTCCGCCGGCGTTTTGTCCAACGAGCCGAGCTGGATCATGGCTTCAAGCACCCGCTGGCTCGTAGCCAACGCCTCGTAGACCGCAGGGTCAAATTGCAGCTCCTCCGGCCCACGAGCAGCAATATCGAGCGTGACGGATGACTCGTACCTGGGGGGGCAGCACGGCGTAACTTGTAACGCCGGCCGCCAAAACGGCCGCTACCACCAAGCCGAGAACGAGCCATCTCCGGCGCCAAATACTCTCAATGAGCTGCCGGCGATCGATCTCGTCGTCCCATGCTTGGATGGGAACGGGTGCCTGTGCCTGCATGGTTCAGCCACCTTCCTGAGCCCTGGGCCGAGGTCCCCTTGTCCTGGCCATTCCTCCCCACGCTTAATTATCGGCCGTACAACAGGAGTCCTTCCAGTTCCCCGAGACCTCCCTACACGTCCATCGATCCCAATAACCATACCCAGCGGTGGACATTTCCCCTATCCTTCAAGGGGAGGACGGGTCGTGACTCCCGGCCAAGGCGGCCCAAGTGCTACGGGAGGTCTACGGCGAGGAGCCGATGTACACTCGCACACGTGGGACCTTGCCGGTGGCGGCGAGCGTAGCCCTTATTCCGGCTACCAACTCTAGGCCGTCACCCACCGTTTGTCCGTGAGTGTATCACGGGAATCCGACCGAGCACCGGCAGTCCCAACAGGGCCTCCGCCTCGTCAGGAGACCTGATGGTGGAATCTAGGAATTCAAGTCCGAGAGCGATCCCAATGCCAAGAAAAAGTCCCAGGAAAGTGCCCAACACGAGATTGAGGGTCGGTCTTGGACTGACCGGCGCCCGCGGCGGGACGGCCGGGTCGATAACCGCCACTTCAGGGGTTCGCATGGCCTCGGCGATGCGCACTTCTTCCAAACGCTCGCGAAGCATAAGGTATACCTGCTCCAAGACATCGCGCTCCCTGGTAAGCGCCGCCAGCGTCGTTTCTTTCTCGGGCAGGCTGGCAAGGCGCGCTTCCGCCTCCTGAATCTGTTGCCTTAGGGTAGACAGCGTCGTCGTGTACCGGTTCGCTTCCGCCGTCGCCCCGCGAGCGCGCGCTTCCTCTCGCGCCCGCTCCGCCTCGAGGTATCGCTCTTCAAGCTCCATGATAAGCGTTAAGATGGCTCTGGTCTCCTCGGTGGGCGACACAATGCCGTTTTGGAGCCGGTATTCCTGTAGCGCTCGCTCTGCCTCCTGCAGCTGGGCTTCCGCTACGGCCAACTGTTCTTCGATAAACTCGCGCGCCGCGCTGACTTCCCCGCGGTTCCACTCCCTGCTCAGTTCGATGAAGCTTTCCGCCACCGAGTTGGCGATGGCCGCGGCCTCCTCGGGTGATGGGCGCCGGACGATGACCCGTATGGTTTCCGTGTTGGGTACGGGCTGCACAGAGATGGAGCTATGAAACATAGCGAAGGCGCTGTCGGTGGCCGAAAAAGAATAGCCCAAACGCTCCGCAGCACGCAGGGCAACCTGCCGGCTACGTAGCATTTCGACACTGTTCTGGACTTGGTTTCTCGCAACAGCCGAAGTGCCGGTGTCGAGGAACATGCGCTCTCCGGCAACCCGCGGATCCTTTACGAGAAGGGTTGTCACCGCCTCGTAGACGGGCGTTGCCACCGTGGTGATGACCAAGGCCGCGATGACGGCAAGGACTGTAGTTGCCAAAATGACCGCCTTTCGCCGCCCGAGGGCGACCCAGAGCTGGCGAAGATCGATGACATCCGACTCCCGGTCGTGCAGGAGTCCAGGATTCATGTGCGTCCCCCCCAAGGGATCAGCAGTGAGTCAGATGGTTAGCGGGCGGTAAGTCTTTGGACCATGGACTGCAGGAGGCCACGTGCCCTCATTCGGCGACCAGAATCGCGATACGGCTCAAGCGGCTTTCCCGCCAGCACGGCCGCGGGGTTGTGTATGACCATCCGCTCAACGGCGGTTTTGCCTACCCACTCGCAGGCCAAGTCCAGGTAACTTCCCACCCGCGGCCGGCGATGGTAGATGCCATGGGCGTCGCTGGCCAAGAAATGCACCAAGCCGCGGCCCATTAGAAACCGGGCCGCCGCCCGGACGGGCGGTGCGGCCCGAAGGCTTGAGGCTGTCACCTGCAGCAGCGCTCCCCGTTCTACCAGTGCCTGAGCCAGGCTCGGCCGCTGGATGATGTCCAGGTTTCGTTCGGGATGGGCGATGATAGGCGTGACACCTTGCAGGCGCAAATCGTCAATGACGTTGACAGCGTAGGCGGGCATCTCGGTGGCGGGCATTTCCAACAGCAGATAGCGGTTGGCGTCGCAGTAGGTGAGCAACTCCCCCCGCGCCAGGCGCTCCGCTGTGTCGAGCGTCATGAACACCTCAGCGCCCGGGTAGATGTCCATAGCGATGCCTTCCGCCCGGACCCGTTCCCGCAGTTCAGCCGTCAGCGCCAGCAGCCGTTCCCGAGTGTTTGGGTAGGCATCGCCAGGCATCATGTGCGAAGTTGCCACCATGGCGGTGACCCCGTCCGCCGCGGCCATGCGCACCATTTCCAGCGCCTCGTCCCATGTCGTCGGCCCGTCATCCACCCCGGGCAACAGATGGGCGTGCAGGTCAATCATGCCACTCCCCCCCAACGTGGCTTGTGCACGGCCCGGTTCACGAAGTTTTGGCCGTCAAGTTCCCTTGGTCAAGTCCCCCTTAGTCATCGGCGGCCGCCGGCCGCCCGGCGCTGTGCCGGCGCGTCCTGCGCCGCTGCAGGAGGCGCTGCCACCAGGATTGGCTCCTCGCTAGCCCATCCAGCATGGACTCGTGATAGTAGTAGTAGTAATAGCCACCCGTACCCCTGTCCACCCGGTTTGCTACCACGCCTAGGAGGCGGGCTCCGACCTGCTCCAGCTGCTCCTTGGCGGAAACGGCCAGTTCTCGCGGCGTTTGGCCGATACTAATCACAAGCAGGCAAGCATCGACGATGCGGGCCAGCAAGCCGGCGTCGGTGACGGCGAGGACCGGCGGCGCGTCGATCAAGAGCAAGTCTGCAAGTTCTCGCAGCTCGTTCAGAACAGCCTGCATGCGACGCGAGCCCAGGAGCTCCGATGGGTTGGGCGGGATCGGTCCAGACGGCAATACCCGCACGCGAGGCACCATCGTTTGCTGCAGCGCAGCGTCCAGCGTGGCCTGGCCCACCAGCACCGACGTCAGCCCGACGCTGTTGCGCACCCGGAAGAGGTTGTGCAGAGATGGCCGCCTTAGGTCGCCGTTGACCGCGATGACCTGTACGCCGGCCTGGGCCAAGGACGTGGCGAGGTTAGCGGTGATGGTGCTCTTGCCGTCACCTGGTCCCGGACTCGTGACCAGAATCGTCCGGGGACGTTCGTCGGGAGACACAAACTGCAGGTTGGTGCGCAGAATGCGGTAGGCTTCCGCGGCGACGGATTTGGGCTCCTCCCATGTGATGATGAACTGGCCGTTGGCTGATGCCTTCATGCTGAGCCTCCCGCTTGGCGCTGTCTGCCAGTGTTACTGCCACAACCCCGCGCTGACCCGGATCCCCAGCGGGCCCAAGTCACAAGATGGCACCCCAGCAAACAAGAACAACGAACAACCTACAAAAATCGAGACGTATCTCCCCCATTACGGCACGGGACGGTGGGTTCCTGCTCAAGCTTCGCTAAACCATCGGAGTGGAAAAGGTGACGGCGGCCGTCATATGGCCGCCCAGGTGGCTACAACGTTTACATGAGAAGAGGAAAGTGTAACTACAGCAAACATCATGAACGATGCTGCCGGCCCTGTCAACCCGGCGCCGGAGGCACCTTGCGTAGACGCGACCACGGCCGCCGCCACCCCATAGGTGCCGGCGGCCGTGGTCTACCGCTTCTGCCAGGATATGCTCGCCGACAATGTCGGACGAACGGCGGCGCGTCTCGGTATGTCACTGCTCCTCTTTACCAGTGGTCCAGAATTCCATGATAAGCGCTCCGAATATGCCGACAAACGCCGCGAGAAAGCCGGCCAAGGCCATATTCAAGAGCTTCCTCGGCGCGACCGGGGCGGACGGCAAAGCGGGATCCGACACCACGGCGGGAACGGCAGCGTCAGCCGCGCGCTGCAGGGCGAGCAGGGTGTCGCGCTGAGCGCGGGCTTCGTCCACCATCGGCTTCAAGGCGTTGACTTCCCGCTCAAGGCGAGCCCGTTCTTCCCGGTACGCAATCAGGCGGGCCCGCAGCGCTTCGATCTGCGCCGGCAGTTCGGCCACAACGGTTGCAAGGAGCTCAGCCGAGCGCCGATTGGTGACGAGGCGCGTCTGCGTCGACGCCAAGTCCTGGCTGAGCTGTAAGTAGACCGGATTCAGCATGGTGACGTCGCTGGTTGTGACGCCCGCTCCAGAGTCGACGGCGGGCACTACCATCACATGGCTGCTTGCCCCAAGCACCTGCGGCTGCTCGGCGAGGGCGAGCTGGATGGCCTGCAAGCGGGCTTCGTCGGCCGGAATCGTGCTTTGCGTGAGCGTGCGCAGCCGCTCCTCGGCCTCGACCAACTCGGCCTGGAGGCTTTCCAGCCTGGCTTCCATGACGGGCAGCATAACAGTGCTGTCAAACGCGTTGAGGGCGTCCCGGGCCGCAGAGTACATGCTTTCCCGCGCCGCAAGCTCCGCCTCGGCGACGTCCAGCCGCTGGGCGACCCTCTCTTGGGCATAGGCTCCGGCCTCCTGCCGGAACGCTTCGTACCAGAGAACGGCGAGCTGCTGGGCCTGTGACGCCGATTGCGCGCGGGTGGTAACGGTCAGCAAGCGGGAGTCCTTACTGAGGCTCACCGCGATCGAACCGCGCACGCGGTCCGGGGTCATGTCCAGGAACCCAAGCTGGACCATGGCTTCCAAGACCCGGTTGCTGGTGGCCAGCGCTTCGAAGACCGCCGGATTAAGACCCAGCTCGGTGGCCTGGGGCACCAAGAGGTCGACGGTAATGGAAGACTCGTACCTCGGCGGCAGCACGAAATAGCTCAGGACTCCGGCCGCCGCCACCGCTGCGATAACCAGGCTGGCAATAAACCATCTCCGGCGCCAGATGCTTTCGATCAGCTGCCGCAGATCGATCTCGTCTTCCCAAGCCTGGACGGGACCGGGTGAGTGAGCCTGCATGTTGTCACCTCGCCTGACGCTGGTCGGAGGCATCCCATCCCGGCAGCGCCAACGCTCGGGAGCGACCACGAGCCATCGCGCGGTCCCCAGCGACTTCCCTCTGGGTTGCCTCCAGAGACCCCCACCCCTTACAGGAATTGTTATCGGCCGCGATCGGGGAATCCTTCCCCGGTGAAAACCGCACACGGGGGCCTTTCTCCCCAAGCGCCGCCCCGGCTCTGGTGTTATAATCAAGCCAGACAACGACACCCAGCGATGGACGTGTGTTGCCATCGCCGAGCGGGAGGACGGGCCGTGTCCAAGTACGACGCTTATCTTGAGCAGCACCGGGAAACTCACGTACAGCAGCTTCTGGAGTTCCTGCGCATCCCAAGCGTGAGCGCCCTACCCCGGCACAAGGATGACGTGCGCCGGGCGGCGCAGTGGGCCGCAGACCACCTGCGGGCCATCGGCGTGCCCAAGGTGGAGATCCTTGAAACCGGCGGCCATCCGATTGTGTACGGGGAATGGACGGTTGACGCCACCAAGCCCACGTACCTCATCTACGGGCACTTCGACGTGCAGCCGGTGGACCCGGAACACTTGTGGGAAAACCCGCCCTTTGAACCTGTCATCAAGGACGGCCGCATCTACGCCCGGGGCGCCGCCGACGACAAGGGTTGCCTCTTTCTAGCGCTAAAGGCGGTCGAGGCCATCGCCGCGTTGGACGGCAAGCCCCCGGTCAATCTCAAGTTCATGCTTGAGGGCGAAGAGGAAATCGGCAGCCCCAACTTGCCCGGCTTCCTTGAGCGGGAGAGGGAGCGGCTGCGGGCCGACGCGGTGCTGTGCGCCGACGGCGGGTTCTATTTGCCCCAGAAACCGGACATCACCATCGGCAGCCGCGGCATCTGCGCCATGCAGATCGACGTGCAGG
>LZRQ01000192.1 GCA_002159155.1 Firmicutes bacterium ZCTH02-B6 | reverse complement strand
GGCGTCATCAGGTTCAAATCCGCGTCAGGCTCAAGGCTAAAGACATCCAGCACCTGGTCCAACATTTCCCGGTGCTGTGCGGTGACGACTACAGACACTTCCAGCCGGCCCCGACCCCGCAGCGTGTGCACCACCGGCGCGAGCTTGATGGCTTCTGGCCGCGTGCCAAACACGACCATCACGCGGGCCCGGTACGGCGATCCTAGACGCTCCCTCATCCG
Organism: Firmicutes bacterium ZCTH02-B6; assembly: GCA_002159155.1. Taxonomy (GTDB): domain Bacteria; phylum Bacillota; class Limnochordia; order Limnochordales; family ZCTH02-B6; genus ZCTH02-B6. The sequence continues at coordinate 6,271 of LZRQ01000192.1, read as the reverse complement.
CTGATGGGCGGCCGCGAACCGCGCGTCAAGCGAGTTGACGGCGGCCAGTCGCCCAACACCCCCAACCTGCGGGCCCATCCCAGCAGCACGACGCCCAGGAGGACAAGCACCACAGAAGCTTGCGCCGTGCTGGCCCTCACCAGCACCAGCGCCAGCGCTACAGCGGCCAAACCGGCGCTGATCGAATAGAGCAGCAGCACCGCCTGCCGCTGGCTTAAGCCCGCCCGCAGCAGCTGGTGATGCAAGTGCTGGTCATCTCGCTGCGAGATGGGCCGACCGTTGATGAAACGCCGCAACACCGCACAGGTGGTGTCCAAAACCGGCACGCCCAGCGTGAGGATGGGAATGCTAAGAGCGATGCTGGTCGCTCCTTTGAGCGCCCCCTCAACCGCGATGGCGCCGAGCATAAAGCCGAGCAGCATACCGCCCGTATCGCCCATAAATACGCGTGCCGGGTTGAAGTTGTAACGCAGGAATCCAACAGTGCTGCCGATGAGCGCAGCAGTCAGAAACGCGACGAAAAACTGTTCTCTTTGCCAGGCGATAACCAAAAGTGCCAATGCTGCAATGGACGCGATGCCGGCTGCCAGCCCATCCAGACCGTCGATCAGATTGAGCATGTTGGTGATGGCGACGATCCACAGCATCGTGAGGGGAATGCCCCATGCTCCCAAGTACAACATGCCGCCGAAGGGATTGGTCACAAACTGGATGCGGGTGCCGAAGTACACCAGCACCGCGGCAGCCGCCAGCTGCCCCAGCAACTTCGCACCGGGTTTCAACTCGACATAGTCGTCGATGAGGCCAACGAGGGTGATCAGGGTGGAGCCGGCCAATAGGCCCACCAGGGTGTCGTTCCATCCCTGGGTCACGAGGACGGGAATCCAAAAGCCGAAATAGATGGCAAGACCGCCGCCCGTGGGGACGGGCCGCCGGTGGAGGCGGCGCGGGCCGGGGTTGGCCATCAGTCCCGCCCGCTGGGCTGCAGCCCGCAATAGCGGCGTCAGCGCCAAGCTGACCACTGCGGACACGACGGCAATCCAAAGCAGTTCGCGAATCGACAGCGGCTATCCCACCCTATCGGGTGCCGTACAGGCGATCACCCGCATCGCCCAGCCCCGGAACGATGTACGCGTGTTCGTTGAGCCGCTCGTCCACGGCCGCTACAAAAATGGGAACCTCAGGGTGGTCCTTGTGCACCCGGGCGATCCCCTCTGGTGCAGCCACCAAGGCCAGCAGCTTGAGGCTTGTCCCGCCTCGCCGCTTGATGTAATCCAGCGCAGCGGCCGCCGAGCCTCCGGTCGCCAGCATGGGATCTATGACGATGACGTCCCGCTCTCCAATGTCTTGCGGCAGCTTGCAGTAGTACTGTACCGGATTGAGGGTGTCGGGATCACGGTAAACCCCAAAGTGGCCCACCTTTGCGGCCGGCACCAGGCGCAACACGCCCCCTAGCATCCCGAGACCTGCCCGCAGAATCGCCACGACGGCCAGCTTCTTGCCGGACACGATCCGGCCCTGAGCCACTGCGACGGGCGTCTGCACCTCCACGGGCTCGGTGGCGATGTCCCGGGTGACCTCGTAGGCCATGAGCATGCCGATTTCTTCCATCAACTCACGGAAGTCCTTGGGACCCGTGTGGATGTCGCGCAGCTTGGTCAGCTTGTGCTGGACCAACGGGTGATCGATGACGTGGACGCCGCCTCCATGCGACAAGGGGCTTCTCCTCCCAGCAACCGGACTAAGAGCGCCGTCGCAGGCGCTCCCGCCCTACTTTTCCAACTCCCGGATCTTGTCCACTCGACGGGCATGCCGGCCGCCGGCAAATTGGGCGGCGAGAAACGCGTCGGCGATCTCCAGGGCGAGGCCGGGACCGACAACGCGCGCGCCAAGGCACAAGACGTTGGCGTCGTTATGCTCCCGGGCCATCCGGGCCGAAAAGGGCTCCGCGCACAGGGCAGCCCGCACGCCAGGGACCTTGTTCGCGGCGATGGACATGCCGATGCCGGTGCCGCAAACCAGGATCCCCCGGTCATACTGGCCTGCGGCCACGGCCTCGGCCACTCGTTGAGCGTAGTCCGGGTAGTCACAGGACTCGCGGCTTTCCGTGCCCATGTCCACCACGCTGTAGCCGGCCGCTTCGAGGTGGGCCGCCAGTTCTTTCTTCAGCTCGAATCCGGCGTGATCGCTGCCGATGGCGATTCGCATGCGCGTTTCCCCCCTCCCGGCCTCATTCGACGCTCTGCGCCCGTGTCCCTGCGCATCATCCCGGGAAGGGATCAGCTAGCAGCTTGTCCACCACGGCCGCCAGCGCCCGGCGCAGTTCGGCCGCGGTGGCGCGGTACACTTCCCTGCCTCGGCCAAACGGGTCCTCGACGTCTTTGCCCGGCTCGCTGTGGGCGTATTCAAACAGGGTAAACGTCTTCTCGGCCGCGCGCGGGTGCAGGCGCAGCACGGCCTGCTTGTGGGAGCGGTCCATGGTGAGAATCAAGTCCGCCTCCGCAACCATCGCCGCGTCCAACCGGCGGGTAAGGTGCCCGCCCAAGTCGAGGCCCTGCTCCCGCATGACCGCGATCGCCTCGGCATTGGCTTGCTGTCCCGGGTACGCGTCGGTGCCCGCGGTTTCCACCACAAACGTCGCGGCCCGTTGGCCGGCCCGCTGCGCCAGCAAGTCCCTCAAGATGGCCCCGGCCATTGGACTGCGGCACGTGTTGCCGCTGCAGACGAGCAAAATCCGGTAGGCCAACAGAATCACCCATCTCCATCATGCCGGGACCCCCACAAGGGGTCAAGGTGTTGGCTCCGGGGCTCGGGCCGGCCCGTGAGCTAGTCGTCCTCGTCCAGCGCCACCATCAAGAAATCGCCGGTGTTGTCGCAGCGCGGACAGCGCAGGCCGCTCGCGGGACCCAGATCGATTTCCTCCAGCTCCTCGCGGTTGCCACATATAGGGCATGCTGCCACGTACACCGCTCCGCAGGCCAGGCAATGGGATTCAACAAGGGGGGAACCGCAGCGTACGCAGTGCATGAGCTTAGTATGCCCCGCCGCATGACCGCCATCCCGCGGGTGCACGCTACGCGCATCGGGCTGGAGGGAGTAGCCGTGGAACAGCCGTACTTGTGCCCGGTATGCAGGGACAACCGGCAGGACTTCCTACAAGTGTATAAGTTGGCCCGGGAGATCCGCAAAGACCCGGAAACAGGAGCCATTCTTTATGTGGCCGACGAGTGGGAAACCGTAACCCGCGACGGGAGGCTCGACCTCGAGATCCGCTGCCGTCTGTGCGACCACAGCGCGCCGGAAGTGGACTTTGTGCGGGCAGCGCGGCGGGACATGCAGCGGGCGATGCGCCCCAAGGACCGGCGCGCTTGACGGCGGTGCTGGCGCAAGACGCCGGTCGCTAGAGGTCGTACACCATGACGGTCCAGTCGCGGTTCCAGGCCCCATCTTGGTCTCGGAACCCGACCTTGAGGAGCAGCCTGCGGGCTGCCTCATCATCCGGCGGCAGGGGCAGCGTGACCCGCTGGACGCCCCGGTGCCGCCACGCCTGCAAGGCATGTCGGATAAGGGTCGTGCCGACGCCCCGGCTGCGCAAGTCGGGCCGCACCGCAACGACCAAAAGGCGCGCTTCGTTGCGCTGCCGCGCCCGCCACGCGGCGGGCGGCAGCTCTCCCCGGCCCTGGACGGTCATCATCAACCGCAGCGGGGTGAGCCCGGTATTGCGCCAGCCCACCGGCCATTGCCACAGCCAGCGCAGGGCATGGCCGCGGATGACGGCAGCCCGCCAGAGGGCCGATTTGGGGTGCGGTGCGAAAGCGTACCCCACGATTTCTGCCCCTTGCTGGGCGATCAGGAACGAGCGCGGATCCGCGTCATAGAACAAGCGGAGGGAGTGCTCGATCAGCATGGGAGCGGGCAGCCGCATACCGGCCTGCCCGAGGCGCTCGGAAAATGTCTCGCTGAGCAAGCGGGCAATCGCGCCCAGATCGCGGCGCTTGGCCACCGCGTAGATCACATCCCCCGCCCCTTCCCAACGAAATCCAGCACCTGCCAGGCGACGCGGTCCATCACCAACCCGCGGAAGCGGGTTTCCACGCCGAAAAACACCCGCTCCGGCCACCCCAACAGACTCAGAGGGACGGCGACTTCCAGTTGCGAGCGCAGCGCCCGCGCCACGATGTCTCCCGCAGGCTGCCAGCCGCCCTCACCTTTGATGCGCACGCGGTCGGGTACCTGCAGGCCGATGCGCAACCGCCGGCGGGTCTCATCGCCCCGGGAGGCGGCTCCCACGCCGTAGAGACTGATCCCGTACAAGTAATCGTTGACCACCCGGTGGCGCAGCTCCATGCGCAGGTAAAGGTTTTGTCCATCGCGGCAGGCCGCCACCGAACGGATGTCAGCGCTGCGCCCGACCCGACGCGTCACGAGGTGGCTGCGGGGATTGAGGGCGACGTTGTCGACGCCGTCCCAATCATAGGCCTCGCCGTCCACCAAGATGGCGCCGTCGTCGACCCACGGTACGGACAGCGGTTCAAACAGGCCAAACAACTCGGTGCGACGGACAAAGCTCAAAAGATACTGCCGCATGAAGACCATTTGGCTGCGGTAGCAGCGCAGCGCCTGCAGCTTGCGCTCCACCGCCTCACGCCCAAGCTCCACCGCCGTCCAGCGGAAAGGCAGGTACGCATAGGCCTTGGGCGGCATCATCGGGATGCGCGCCCGCAAGCCCCGGGGGCGTGGCCAAATACCTTGGTGAACGAGATACTGCAGCACCATGGGGCCGCCGACCGGCAGCCGGCCGCGCTGCCGCAGCCGCTCCAGGGCATATAGCGTAAAGCAGCAACCAGCCCAGTGGTCCCCGTGACTATCGTGGGGATGGGGGACAACCACGTGGGTAGGCCGAAACTCCCGCAGAATCTCCTCCAAGTCCCGCACGACGCTCTCGCCGCAAAAGACCGCACCGCGGGTGCGGCTGTTGTCGTAAGGCGAACGCGTCACGCGCGTAAAACGCGACCGGTAAGGCCTGTGGAACTCCCAGTGGTCCTCCCACATGGCCGCAAGGCCGCGGTCCGGATAGCCGCAGAAAACCACCTCGGCCGGAGAGACGCCCAAAACCTCCAGGGCGGCCAGCGTCTCCCGCTGACGCCTGTACGCAAACTCGATGTACTGGGCAGGAGTAAGGCGGAGCCGCCGCGACTGCCCCCGCAAAGCGGTGCGGTTGTAGCCGTCCCCGTTGGTCAACAGCACCACCCGGACGGCGCAACCGGCCTGCACCGCCTGGTGCAAGAGACCCCCGGCGCCAAGAATTTCGTCATCGCAATGGGGAGCCACCACCAGCCAACGCTGGCCCTTTTCGACGGACAAGGCGTGCCAGTGAAAGGCTAGGGGCGCTGCCACCCGATCCTCTGCGCCCTGGGGGACAAAAGCGGGCACGGCGGTCTCCCGGCGCCGACGCCAGGGCAGCAGTTTCATGAAAAGTCCTCCTCGGTACGCGCTCGCCGGCTGTCACCGCTGTCCTCGCCCTGGCCTGCAAGGACCGCTGTGTCCTCCGCCCGCTCGATGCGATAGCCGGCGGCCCGCCGCATACGGTTCATCAGCGCCAGCCCCAAGCCGGTCGCTTCCACCCCTTCAAGAAAGAGCAGGTCCAAGCCGGCCTCGTCCAGTTCCCGCAAGCCGTGATACAGGTTGCGGCCCAACTCGGCGGGGTCCGTGCGGCTGCCACCCACCAAGACCACATCGGCATCATATTGGGCAGCCGCTTCCCGACTGGCGAGTACGCCGACCCGGAGTCCCGCCGCCCGTTCTTGCCGCACCCGGAGCGAGATGTGCGCTGCGACCGCTTCCGGCGTCCCCTCCACCAGCACACAGCGGGTCGCCGGCGCATAGTGCCGGTACTTCATGCCCGGGGACGCCACCGGCCCCGCCGCGGGCATGCCGCCGGCAGCCGGGTGGATACGGATGGGACCAATGACCTCCTCCAGCTCTTCGACGGTCACACCCCCGGGGCGCAGCAACACTGGAGGGTTTTGGGTCAGGTCGAGCACTGTAGACTCGAGACCGATCCCCGCCTCGCCGCCGTCCAGGATCATGTCGATCCGGCCGTGCAGATCCGCCCATACGTGGGCCGCGCGGGTAGGGCTCGGGCGGCCGGACCGATTGGCGCTAGGCGCCGCGATGGGACAACCGCTGGCCCGGATCAGCGCGACGGCCACCGGGTGGTCCGGCACCCGCACCGCCACCGTGTTCAGCCCGGCCGTCGTCACGTCGGGAA
>LZRQ01000191.1 GCA_002159155.1 Firmicutes bacterium ZCTH02-B6 | reverse complement strand
GGCGAGCGCTGCGCCTCCACGTCCAACCGCAACTTCGAAGGCCGTCAAGGCCGCGGCGGGCGGACGCACCTGGTGAGCCCGCAGATGGCGGCGGCCGCGGCCATCGCCGGCCATTTTGTGGACATCCGGGAGTGGGATGGGGCCGCGGAGTACGCCGGGTAACACCCGCACCCTGTGGGCAGGGCCGGCGATCCATGCGGGTTTTAGCCCCGCTCGGCCCGCCCAAGGGCGCCGCTAAGTTGCTTCTGAATTCGATCCGGAGGTGCGGTTTCCATGCAGCCCTTGCGCGTTCACACGGGGTTGGTCGTTCCCCTGGACCGTGTTAACGTCGACACCGACCAGATTATTCCTAAGCAGTTTCTCAAGCGCATCGAGCGCACCGGCTTCGGCCAGTTTCTCTTCTATGACTGGCGGTTTCTGGAGGATGGCACGCCCAATCCGGAGTTCATCCTCAACGACCCGCGATACCAGGGCGCAACCATCCTTTTGACCCGCCACAATTTCGGCTGCGGCTCGTCGCGGGAGCACGCGCCGTGGGCGTTGCTGGACTACGGTTTCCGGGTGATCATTGCGCCGTCTTTCGCGGACATCTTCTACAACAACTGCTTCCAGAACGGCATCTTGCCGGTGCGCCTGCCCGAAGAGCAAGTCGACGAGCTGTTCCAGCGGGCAGGGGCCCAGCCGGGGTACCGGCTGACGGTGGACCTGGAACAGTGCCAAGTGCGGGACGACGCGGACCTGGTGTTTCCGTTCGACATCGATCCCTTCCGGCGCCACTGCCTTTTGGAAGGGCTGGATGACATCGGCATTACGCTGCAGTACGAGGACAAGATCCGCGCCTTTGAGGCCAGGCACCGAATTTACGGCTTGCCGGCGGCGCAGTAGTGCGCCGCGAATGAGGCAGCCACGAAGGCGCCAAAGCAGCGGCCCACCAATGCACCAAGGAGGCGCGGCGACGCGATGACCCAATGGGCGGAACGCATTGAGCTGTTTGACACGACGTTGCGGGACGGAACCCAAGGCGAGGGCGTGTCCTTTTCCGCGGAGGACAAAGTGCTCATCGCCGTTCGCCTGGATCGTTTTGGCATCGACTACATCGAGGGCGGCTGGCCCGGATCCAACCCCAAGGACGCGGAGTTTTTCCAGCGCATCCGGGACGTGGAGCTCCACCATGCGCGGGTAACGGCGTTTGGCAGCACCCGCCGGGCCGGGATCGTGCCCGAGGACGACGCCAACCTTCAGGCCATCGTATCCTCCGGGGTAAAGGTGGCGTCCATCTTTGGCAAGTCGTGGGATTTTCACGTGACCCACGCCCTCGGGACGACGTTGGACGAAAACCTGCGGATGATCGGGGACAGCGTCCGTTTCCTGCGGGCTCAGGGCCTGGACGTCATTTACGATGCGGAGCATTTCTTTGACGGCTACAAGCGCTGCCGCACCTATGCCCTGGAAACCCTCATGGCCGCATGGGAAGCAGGCGCGAAGGTGCTGGTGCTTTGCGACACCAACGGCGGCACCTTGCCCGACGAGGTGTACGAGATCGTCCTGGCGGTGCGGGAGAGCATCGGCGCGCCGTTAGGAATTCACGCCCACAACGACTGCGGCCTCGGGGTGGCCAACAGCCTGGCAGCCGTGCGGGCCGGCGCCCGGCACGTCCAGGGCACCATCAACGGCTACGGTGAGCGCTGCGGCAACGCGGATTTGATCCAGGTCATCCCCAACCTGCAGCTCAAGATGGGGTACGCCTGTGTCGAACCCGAACAACTGCGCACGTTAACGGACTTGTCCCGGTTTGTGAGCGAGCTGGCTAACCGCACGCCCAACGACCACCATCCCTTTGTGGGCCGCAGCGTCTTTGCCCACAAGGGCGGCGTGCACGTGAGCGCGGTGCTCAAGTACCCGGAGACCTATGAGCACATCCCGCCGGAGCTGGTCGGCAACGAGCGGCGGGTGCTGGTTTCGGAGCTTTCGGGTGGAAGCAACGTGATCTACAAGGCCCGCGAGCGGGGTATCCAGCTGGACAAGGACTCGCCCGCGTTGAAAGAGGTTGTGGCCACTATCAAGAACCTGGAGCACCAGGGGTACTATTTTGAGGCGGCTGAAGGCTCCTTTGAGCTGTTGCTCAAGAAGGCCATCGGTGAGTACCGCCCGTATTTCGCCTTGGAGGGCCTGCGGATCATCATCGAAAAGGATGATATGAACGACGAGCCGGTGGCGGAGGCCATCATCAAGGTGCGGGTCGGGGACGCGATCGTGCACACGGCCGCGGAGGGCAACGGGCCGGTCAACGCCCTGGACAACGCGTTGCGCAAGGCGCTGGTGGATGTGTATCCCGAGCTGGCACGCATTCATCTGACCGACTACAAGGTGCGGGTGCTCAATGAGGACGGGGGCACCGGCGCGAAGGTGCGGGTGCTTATCCAGAGCGCCTGCGACGGGCAATCGTGGGGCACCGTTGGGGTGTCGCCCAACATCATCGAGGCCAGCTGGATTGCCCTGGTGGACAGCGTAGAGTACGGGCTCATGCTGTGCGGCGTCGAACCCTTAACGACCCCGGTACGGGCCGCGGCGGCCAGCGGGTGAGAGGGCCGGCGGCGGACGCCAAGCAGGTCCGCGGGCGCCTACCCGCGCGCCTGCTTGGCTCGCTCCTGGGCCTCGGCGATTACCCGGCAGGCGTGTTCCCGGTCCTTCCAGCTGCCGACGCGGGTCGATTTGCCTTCCAAGTCCTTATAGACCTGGAAAAAGTGGGTGATTTCCCGCAGGAGGTGGCCGGGGACGTCGTCGAGCTCCTGAACCCAGTTCCACTGGGGGTCGCTGACGGGTACCGCCAGGATTTTCTCGTCCGGTCCCTTTTCGTCCCACATTTCAAAGACGCCGACGGGCCGCGCCCGGATAATGCAGCCGGGAAACGTGGCCTCGCCCACCAGCACCAGCGCGTCCAGCTCGTCGCCGTCTTCGGCCAGCGTGTCCGGGATGAAGCCATAGTCGGCCGGATAGTGGACGGACGAAAAGAGCATTCGATCCAGCACGAAGCGGCCGGTTTCCTTGTCATACTCGTATTTGTTGCGGCTGCCCCGAGGGATTTCCACCATGACCAATACTTGATCCAATGCTGATCACCTCGCCTTCGGCTGCCGATGTTCCGTGCCGACGTGCGGGAATCCTGTCGGCGGGTAAGCGAAGGGACAAATGTCCCAAGAAGGGTCGACAAGTGTCCTGACTTCCCGCGGGCGGCCCGCCGCCGGCCGGGATCCCTTGTCCGCCCGCGGCCGTTCTGCTAGACTGAGACGAGAAAACCAGGAGGGAGCGGACGCCTATGGATCCACGCAAGCGCAAGGTCACGGTGGCGCTGGCCTTGGTGGGCGTGATCCTCGTGTACCTGATCGCCACCGCGGCCTCCAATACGACCATGTATTATCTCACAGTGGAAGAGGCCGTCGCCCGCCGGGACAGCCTCCAAGGGCGCTTTATTCGCATCCAGGGCCACGTGCCCGGCGAGACGATCCGCTGGGATGCGCGGGAGTTCCTGTTGTCCTTTAACGTTTCCGACGGCCGGCAACAAGTGCCGGCGATCTATCGAGGCGTCCGACCCGACAACCTGCTAGACGGCACCAACGTCGTCCTGGAAGGCACCTTCAACGCGAACGGCGTCTTTGAGGTCGACCGGTTGTTGGTCCAGTGCGTGTCCAAGTACGAAGCGGCGGACCGGCCCAACGGCAGCCAGCCTACGTACGAGGAAATCGACGGGGTGCTGTACGAGACGTACGAGTCGGGCTGGCGCGGGGTGCGCTAGTTTGCGGATCGAGCTCCGGTCGGTAACGCGGCGCGTCGATGGCCGCCGTCTTGTGGACGCCGTCACCCTCGCAATCGAACCGGGGCAAACCCTCCTGCTTTGTGGTCCCAACGGCGCCGGCAAGAGCACACTGCTCAAGGTGGCCGCGGGGCTGGTGCCGCCGTCGTCAGGTGAAGTCCTCTACGATGGGCGGCCCCTATCCCGCTGGGGCCCCGGAGTGCGGCGCCGCCTGGGCGTACTGTTTCACGAGAGCCTGCTGTACGACGAGCTCACGGTGCTCGACAACCTCGTTTTCGCGGCCCGGCTGTGGGGCGTGGCGGACGCCCGCGGGCGGGCTGAGGCCTTGGTGGACGAGGTGGGCCTGCGCCTGGCGGCGCGGGAGCCCGTGGCGCGCCTGTCGCGGGGCATGCGCCAGCGGCTGGCATTGGCCCGGGCCCTGGTGCACCAGCCTGAAGTGCTATTGCTCGATGAGCCCTTTGCCGGGCTGGATGCCCGCTGGGCGGCCTGGCTCAGGGAACGCCTGGCCGCTGAGCGGCGCCGGGGCACCGGCATCGTTTTGGTGGTCCACGAATGGCGCTGGGCTTGGCCGCTGGCGGATCGGGCGGCGGTCATCGTGCGCGGACGATTGCAGCGGTTGGTGGACGCTCGCGCCTACGACGCGGACCGATTTGGTGCTGAATATGGCAGGCTGATGGTTCCGAGCGGCCGGGAGCCTTGCGGGTCGATGGCGGCAGGCATTGGGCCGGATGCTCTGGGACCTGACGGTCCGGAAGCCGAGGGCATGGGAGGGGCCGGCGCTGAAGTCGGGGAGGAGATCCGCACGTGACCTATCTCCGGGCGCTGGCCGCCATAATTTGGAAGGACCTGCGCCTTGAGTGGCGCACCGGGGAAGCGCTTCTGACGCCGGCTTTGCTGGCTCTTCTGCTGTTGCTGGTCATCGTGTTCGCATTCCCCCCGGGCGTCACTGGCATGGAGGGCGTCTTTACCGCTAGCCTGTGGACGGCCTTGTTTTTTGCGGGCACGGTGGGGTTGAGCCGCAGCTTTGCCCGGGAGCGAGCGGAAGGGCGGTTATGGGGGCTGCTTTTGGCGCCCGTGGACCGGAGCGCCGTCTTCCTGGCCAAAGGGCTCGCCTCCTTCGTGTTTCTGGCCGTGGTGGCGCTGGTGACAATGCCGGCGTTTTTTGCCGTGTTTGGCCAGGGCCTGGGAGCGCCCCTCTGGCGGTGGGTTGCTCTGGCGGGGCTAGTGCTGCTGGCCTACAGCGGCGTCGGCACCTTGGTCGCCGCTGTGGCGGCGCAGCTGCGGGGCGGGGAAGTACTTTTCCCCGTGCTGCTGTTCCCGCTGCTGGTGCCGGTAGTGCTGGCGGCGGTGCACTTGACCGACGCCCTGCTGGTCGCAGGTGGCTGGGGAGAGGCCCGCGTATGGATGCACATGCTGATCTTGTATAACATTTTGTTCTGGGGCGTGCCCTATCTGATTTTCGAATACGTGGTGGAGGTATGACCTTGCCGACGACCACCCGCACCAACAGGCTGCAGACGGTGTTGCTGGCCATCGCCGTCCCGGCGGTCGTATTTGCCCTTTACATGTCCCTAATTTGGGCCCCCGACGAGCGGACCTTGGGGACGGTGCAGCGGATCTTTTATATCCACGTCGGTTCGGCCTGGAATGCGTACCTGTCGTTTCTGATCGTGTTCCTTTGCAGCGTTGGGTATCTTCTCCGCCGCAGCGTCTCCTTGGACGCCTTGGCCGTATCCGCCGCCGAGATCGGCATTTTGTTTACCACGCTGACCCTGGCGACGGGGAGCTTTTGGGCCAGGGCCGTCTGGAACGTGTGGTGGACGTGGGATCCGCGGCTGACGACGACTCTCATCATGTGGTTTATGTACGTCGCGTACCTCCTGGTGCGGGCGGCCGCCGAGGGCGAAGAGCGTCGCGGGCGCCTGGCTGGGGTGTTTGGCATCATCGCGTTTGCCACCGTACCGTTGGTGCATTTCTCGGCTATTTGGTGGCGCGGCATGCATCCCAACATCATCCAAACCCAGGGCGGCATCCGGATGAACATGGACCCGGAGATGATCGTCACCATGGTGACGGCTGTCATCGCGCTGACGCTGATGAACGCGGCGCTGTTGGCCTTCCGCGCCGGCCTTGAGCATGTGGCTCGCCACGCGGCTGCCTTGCGGGAGCGGGTCCGCTTGGAGGTGGAGTCATGACCTTTTTGTTTTTGGGCTACACCGTCTTTTGGCTTATCTTGTCGGGATACCTGGCGTATCTAGCGGCTCGACAGCGGAGGCTGGCGGACGACGTGGCCGACCTGGCGCAAGTCTTGGAGCGGGCTAAGGGCAGAAAGTCGGGGTGAGGCCGCGTGCCTGAGCAGGTGACGTTCCCTTTGGCCTTTCTGGCGGGGTTGGTATCGTTTGTCTCTCCGTGCGTGTTGCCGCTGATCCCCGCGTACGTCACATTTCTCACCGGTAGCACCCTGGATGAGATCACGGCCGCGGACCAGGCGCAGCGGCGTCGCTTGCTGCTCAACGGCACCTTCTTTGTACTGGGCTTTTCCGCGGTATTTGTGGCCATGGGGCTTGGCGCAAGCGCCATCGGGCAGTTTCTCACGGGAAACCTGCCCATCCTGCGCCGGCTGGGCGGCCTCGCCGTCATCGTGTTTGGGCTGTATATGATGGGCATCCTGCGCGTCTTGTCC
>LZRQ01000190.1 GCA_002159155.1 Firmicutes bacterium ZCTH02-B6 | reverse complement strand
GAGTGGTGGTGGGCGTCCTCTGGGCGGTATGGCACATCCCGGCTTTCTTGATCGGCGGGACGCCCCAGAGCGCCTGGGATTTCGTGCCGTACTTTCTTGGCGTCATCGCCATCTCGGTGGTGATGACCGGCTTGTTCAACGCTTCAGGGGGAAGCCTGTTAACGGCGGTTCTCGCTCACTTCCAGTTCAACAATCCGATCTGGCCGGATGCCCAGCCTTGGGACACTTATCTCCTCATCGCCGCAGCCGTGCTGATCGTGGGGTTCAGCCGGGGCTCCATGCTGCGGCCCGGCGGTGGCACGACGACCCTTTCGTGGGAACGGTAGGCGGGATGCCGGCCGCCTTTAGAGAAGAGATCATGAATGCGGAGACGACCATCGCACGACCGATCCTGAGGAGTCGTTGAGGTTTGACCCCCCGGCGCCTGACCATCAAGCGTTACGAGCAGGTGCAGAAGTGGACCGCTGATTACGCGGAAGCCCTTGTCCGGACGAACCTGGCTGTGCGGTGCTGGCTTAGCCGGGGAGGGGAGCGGCGCGACCGATCCCACCGGGGCGGTCCTCCGGCGCATCTCGTATTGAGCTGGCTAGTGCGCAACCACATCGTGCAAGCGTTCTACCGATCCTACGGGGTTGACGTGACCCCCGGTGCCGTGGACGCCGGGGATGGCACGTGGGTGGTCCAGACTGCGCCGGGGTGCACGGGCAAGGAGCCAGCGCACCTGGCTCGGATCGAGGTTTCGGCGGCGCGGGTGTATCCCCACATAACGGGAGCACCCGCATTCGACGTTCTCCAGCCCGTCATCCAAGGCGAAGATCCTTTGTGGGTCATCGATGCCGCCGCCATCCACGCTGTCGGCGGTCGCTGGCCCAGGCATTGCCATCGCCGGAGTTGCCCCCACCGCCGGGACGCTCAAGCCTATTTGAGCGTCAGCCAGATTATCGCCCTGCTCTTGTGCATGGGCCAAGCCGTTGGCGCTGGCTGGGGCCCGGAGGACACCTGCGACGTGCGACTCGCGAACGGCCAACACCTGCGGTTTCACGTCCGCTCCGGAGACCTGCAAACCTCCGGGACGTCCATCCCGTTTTCCCACTGGTGCGGGGGCGACATCGACCGCGGCGTGTCCTACGTATGTCGCGTGGGACAGGCAGTCCTCTAATAGGCCCGAATAGCCAAGGTATGGCAGGCGGTGGCCACGTCGGGGACGGAGCTCTCCAGCGCGCAATTGGCCGAGCGCCTGCCCATCTCCCGGACCGCGGTCCACAAGCACCTGCAGGTGGTGGAGGAGGCCCAGCTGGTCACAAGCCGCAAAGCCGGCCGGGAAACCCCGGTCGCTCTGAGTCCAGCGCCCGCTGCCTTGATGCAGCTCAAGCTGTGGTTGGACTTCTTCGAGCGCTATGGGATGACCGGCTGACCGCGTTGCAGCAGTTTGTGGAGGCAGGCGATGGTGGCGGTGACGGGACGCCAACGGATGCGGTGGTGAAACCGGACCCATGAACTTGAAAAAGATCGGCCTCATCGTCAATCCCATCGCGGGCATGGGCGGCCGCGTCGGGCTCAAAGGCACCGACGGCCTCGCAGCGCTCCAAGAGGCACTGGAGCGAGGCGCTGTGCCTGAGGCGGCGACCAAGGCTGCCCGGGCGCTGGAGAAGCTGCTCCCGCTGCGCGACGAGCTGGTTGTCGTCACCTGTGGGGGTGAGATGGGAGAGAATGTGGCGCGCCGGCTCGGCTTCCGCACGGAGGTCGTCTATGTGCCGCAGGCAGGACGGGCGACGGCTCACGGTACTTCGGCCTCTGGCGGGCTCCCGGCCACCAGCGGCGCAGACACCCAAGCCGCCGCACGGACCATGGCTGCGGCAGGCGTCGCCCTGCTCCTCTTTGCCGGGGGCGACGGGACAGCCAGGGACATCTGTGCCGCGGTGGACGGTGAGCAGGTGGTGCTGGGCATACCGGCGGGCGTCAAGATTCATTCGCCGGTGTATGCCAACTCGCCGGGGCAAGCCGGCGAGCTCGTCCGCCGCTATTTGACCGAAGGTCCCCTGCCCGTAGCTGAGCGGGAAGTGGTGGACATCGACGAGGACGCGGTGCGGCACGACGAGCTAAGGACTGCCCTCTTTGGGTACCTGAAAGTACCCTTGGATGAAACCCTCCTGCAAAACCCCAAGGCGCCCACGCCCGAGAGCGAGCTCGCGTCACAGCACGGCATCGCCCAGGACATCGTGGAAACCATGGAGCCCGGCGTCTGCTATATCATCGGTCCCGGCACCACTACTAGGGCGATCATGCAGGCGCTGGACCTGCCGTGCACCCTTTTGGGCGTCGATGTGGTCATGGACGGCCAGGTGCTGGCGCTGGACGCCTCGGAACGGGAACTGTTGCAGTACATCGAAAAGTACCCGTGCAAGCTCATCGTCACGCCAGTAGGGGGCCAGGGATATTTGCTGGGCCGTGGGAACCAGCAGATCAGCAGCGCGGTCGTCAAGCGTATCGGCAAGGACAACCTCATCGTCGTCGCCACTCCCGGGAAGCTCGCGGAGCTGGGCGACCGGCCGTTGCTGGTGGACACCGGCGATCCGGAGGCCGACTCGATGTTGACCGGCTGGCACCGGATCAAAATCGGCTACTGGCGGGAGCGAGCGCACCGCATCGCAGCTGGATGACGTGGACGCGCCCCCGGCGGCGTCGCTGCGGGAATCACGAGAGTGGCGGCGAAAAAGGCGTCAAGGGCGAGCTGTGAGCGTGACGGCGCAGGAGGCGTCACGGGCGAAAGCGACGGCGAAAGAGCGGAAGGAGAGTTAATCCGTGCACGACCCCGGATTCCACGGCGTGTTCCCGTACCTGGTCTCGCCTATCGACGCGGACGGGTCCGTCAAGGAGCCCACCCTGCGCCGGCTGGTGCGGCACCTCATCGCACAGGGTGTGCATGGGCTCACGCCTCTGGGCAGTACCGGCGAGGTGGCTTACTTAAGCCGCAGGCAGCGCCGGGAGATTGTGCGCATCGTCGTCGAGGAAGCCGCCGGCCGAGTGCCGGTAGTGCCCGGCGTGGAGAGCGCGTCGACCCGGGGCGCCATTGAGGAGGCGCTGGCTTACCGGGAGCTCGGGGCCGATGGGATCGTGCTTATCCTTTCTAGCTACTTCCCTCTGCGGGAAACCGACGCAGCCCAGTACTTCAAAGAAGTGGCCGCCGCCGTCGACTGCCCGGTCATCGTGTACAACAACCCGCGGTTTACCGGCGTCGATCTAACCGTCGGCCTTCTGGAACAGCTGGCGGCCGTGGACAACATCCGCTATCTCAAGGACGCGACCGGCAACACGGGGCGGCTCTTGAGCGTTACCAATCGCCTCGGTGGGCGGCTAAAGGTATTTGCAGCCTCGGCGCATATCCCGCTGTTCGTCATGATGCTTGGGGGGGTCGGGTGGATGGCCGGGCCCGCCTGCATCGTCCCGCGCCAGAGCGTCGAGCTTTACGACCTGTGCCGGGCGGGCCGCTGGCAAGAGGCGATGGACCTCCAGCGGCGGCTGTGGCCGGTGAACGAGCTGTTTCAGAAGTACCTTCTTGCGGCTGCAGTCAAGGCAGCCCTGGAACTGCAAGGCTTCGACGTGGGCGACCCGCTGCCGCCGCAGCCGCGGCTGGACGTGGCGGCGCGGGAGGAGATCGAGGCGGCGTTGCGGGCCGTTGGGGCATTGTAAGCCGGCACGCGGCCGTGGACCAGCCCGGTCGGGGCCATTGACAGCTGCAGGGGAACTTGATCGTTTGCGGTCCCGCCGGCAGCGACACGGTGGGCGGCGAAGGGCGTGGAAGGCCGCAAGGAACGTACCCGGTGCAACCAGAACGAACTAGTTGCTTTCCCCAGCAAACCAGGGGCCAATCCCGGAGGAGGCCGTGTCGCCGTGAAGCTGCAGCTGATGAGCCGCTTACTCGAGATCGGGGTCATCCCGGTGGTGCGTGTCGATCAACAGGAAACGGCGCTGCGCGTCGCCGAGGCGCTGCTGGAAGGCGGCGCGGGCACCATTGAGATCACCGCTACGGTACCTGGATCGCCCAAGGTCATCGCAACCTTGTGCCAGCGTTTCCCGGAACTGCTGGTTGGCGCCGGGACCATTTGGGATGAAGCCAGCGCCCGGGCGGCCATCGACGCGGGCGCCCGCTACATCGTCAGCGCCGGGCTGTCCCTGGACGTGATCGCCACGGCCCATCGCTACGGGGTGCCGGTCATTCCGGGCATCTTGACGCCCACGGAGGCGGCGCAGGCGCTGGCGGCCGGTGCCGACGTGCTCAAGCTGTTTCCTGCAGGCGTGGTCGGCCCCGAGTATTTGAAGGCGCTGCGGGGTCCGCTGCCCCATGCGCTGTGGTGCCCGTCGGGCGGCGTGACCGTGGAGACCCTCAAGGACTGGGTGGCCGCGGGCGCCAACATGGTCGGCGCTGCCAGCCCTCTCATGCAGGACGTGGCCAAGACGCACGACTACGCCGCTCTTACCCAGCGCATGCGGCGATGGGTGGAGGAATGGCGAACGGTCACGGGGCCTCCGTCCGCCGCGTGACGGTGCCCAGATCCCCACTGACCGTGACGACCTCCCCATCCCGGAGAGCCGCGAGCAAGCCCGGGACGTTGGCCACGGCCGGGATGCCGAACTTCCGCGTCACAATGGCCCCGTGGGAGTGGTAGCCGCCGACCTCCGTGCTCCAAGAGGGCCACCATGGCGGATTTGGCGGCCTCCCGCCGGGCTGCAGCGCGGCTGGCCCGCCGTGCGGCCCAATGAATGAAGGGCATGAGCAGCCATCCCTTGCGGCGCACGCTCTGAAGGGCTTGTTCCCGCCGACGGGCGCCGGCCTAGGCATCATGACCGAGGCGGGGCGGGCGGTGGTCGAGTGGTTGCGGTCCAATCCGGAAATTTGCCGGACCTGGGCCACGTGCCACGTGAATAACCTCGCTTCCGCCCGGATCCTCGAGAAACTCGGCATGGAGCGAGAAGGCGTGCTGCGCCGGTGGAACAGGTATCCCAACTTGTCGCCGGAGCCGCAGGATTCGTTGGTCTATGCGTGGGTTCGAAACGGGGTAGGATCCTGAATAGGATCTCACTGTCAGGCAGGCTGGCGATTCCCGGAGGCCAGATTTGACGCGGCTTGCGCCGCCCTGCATTTCACCGGGCTATTACCTGCGACGATGTGCCAATCCAAAAAGTAGGGCGGACGAAAAAGGAGTTGTTTGACAACAAGTAGAATCGCCACCAAAAAGAAAGCGCTTCCATGTTCGCGGATCCAGCATACGCGGATCCAACATGGCCGGTCCTGCGCTGAAGCGGCCGGGAAGGGGAGGTGGCGAGCTCCAGTCCGCGCCCAATCGCCTATTGGACAGGACGTCTGACGGCAAAAACGGGAAGGAGGGTACATCGACAGTGGGAGCCCGAAAGTGGACTGCAAGGATCCTAACGATTGCTCTTGCCGTAGTTATGCTGTTTGGCGCCGCGATGGCCGCCTACGCCCAGGAAGTTATCAAGCTGCGGGCTTGGACCGTTGGCCCCGATACCCCGGCTTTCTATCGCGCTGAGAACCTGAAGCTGGCCGCCGAGCGGCTGAACAAGTACCTCGAAGCTGCCGGTGCCAACGTGCGGGTCGAGGTCGAGGCCGACTTCTGGACCGATACGTGGGATTCTTACCGCCGCCGCGCCATCCTGGCGTTCGAGTCCGGTGACCCCAACGCGATTCCGGACATCATCAACTCCAGCCACCTGGACATCGCCACCTGGGCCAGTGCGGGCTGGATCGTCCCGATGGACGAGTACATCGAGCGCTACTGGGACGGCACGTTTGAGGACTTTTTCCCGCACCTGTGGGAGTCCGTTACCTATGACGGCAAACGCTACGGCGTGCCGCAGGACATCGAGGTCCGGATGGTCTTCTACCGCAAGGATCATCTGAAGGCCATCGGCTGGAGCGATGCCGACATCGCCGACCTGCCGCGGCGCGTCCGCGACGGCGAGTTCACGCTCCAGGACCTGGTAGAGGTCGGCAAGAAGATGCGGGACGCTGGCCTCGTCGAGTATCCCATCCTGCACCGGCCCACCGCCGGCCCCGACTTCTTCCAGCTGATCGTGGCCTTTGGGGGCGAGTACGTCGATCCCGCCACCGGCAAGCTGGTGCTGGACCGGCAGGCGGTTCTCGAGACCCTCAACTTCTTCCGGACCCTGACCCAGGAGCGGCTCACGCCCAACGGCATGACCTCGTGGGCGTGGCCGACCGTGCACCGCAGCGTCGTGGTGGACGGCACCGCGGGTGTGCAGCTGACAGGCGGCATGTGGTTCTGGGCCGAGTGGCAGCGGGACCTGGGCGTGACGGAGGACTACCTGTGGGACAAGTTCGTCTTCACGCTGATCCCCAAGGGTGCCGACAACGGACGTCCCAACCAGCTCGGCCAGCCGCAGGCCTACATGATCACCTCCGCGTCGCGGCATAAGGACCTGGCCGCCCTGCTGATCGCCATCGCCTCCGACGTGGACCTCAACACCAATCACGCACTGCAAGGCGCCAAGCTGGCCATCCGCCGGTCCCAGACCGCCTTCCCGGACTTCGCGGCCAGCACCTACCTGGCCTCTGCGTCGACGCTGGTTCCTGATCAGATCTTCCTGCCTGCGCACCCCGCCTCGGGCTTTTACAACACCGCCCTCTATGAGGCCATCGGCGCTGTCGAGGCGGGCATGCTCCGGCC
>LZRQ01000189.1 GCA_002159155.1 Firmicutes bacterium ZCTH02-B6 | reverse complement strand
CGCCCGTGCATGTCGCCGATGACCCGGCGGCATGTGGCCAGCTGATACGGGTACGGCACCAGTCCCACTTGCCGCCAGCGCTCGCGGCAATGATCCTCGATGAGCAGCCGGTCAAGCCCGGGCCGAACCTCGAAGGCCAAGGCGGCCAAGGCCAGCCGGTGCTGTTCCCAGGATGACCACGCCGCGGACTGCATGCACCGCGCGAGCTCAAGCAAGGCTCTCTCCGAGGCCAATACCTCCGCGTCTCCGTCGCGCCGCGGCGGCAGGAAGCGCTCATCCACAGGCGCCGGGCCCCACGCCCCGGCCGCGCTTTGGCCCAAGATGGGGACGTCGACGGGAAACGTCTTTAGGGGCAGCTTGAAACTGTGCAACCGCAAGGCCTCCCTGGCAAACGAGGCGGGATTCGTCGCCGGCCAGCAATCGTCGCCTGCTAGTGTAACCAGCCGTCCAGACGTCAACTCCATATGGACAGCGTGGGGAGGGGATGGTATAATACGAAAGCGGCAGGGGCCTGTAGCTCAGCTGGGAGAGCGCTGCACTCGCATTGCAGAGGTCGGCGGTTCGAGTCCGCTCAGGTCCACCAGCGTAAAACCCCTTCGGACATGTTGTCCGAAGGGGTTTTTTCCTGCGGCGGATTCGTCCCGTCGCCTTCGGCCTGCGGGTCCGGTGCCACTATTCTCCCATGACCTTAATAATGACCCTCTTCGGCCGCTGGCCGTCCCATTCGCCGTAAAAAACCCGCTGCCAAGGCCCAAAGTCGAGCCGGCCGTTGGTGACCGGGATGATTACCTCGTGGCCGATGGTCAGGCTGCGCAAGTGGGCTGCCCCATTGTCCTCGCCCGTGCGGTTGTGGCGATAGTCGTCGCCACGGGCGGGGTGACGGTCCCACGGGGCGACCGTGCCTTCGAGCCAGTCCAAGATGTCTTGCCAGAGGCCGCTTTCGTGGTCGTTGACGAAGACCGACGCGGTGATGTGCATGGCGCTGACGAGCACCATGCCTTCCCGGATCCCGCTTTCTCTGAGCGCCGCCTCCACCTGGTCGGTGATGTCAATGATCTCTTGGCGCTTCCGGGTGTTGAAGGTCAAATAGGTGGTGTGAAAGCGCAATCCGTTCTTCACCCCCTCTTGAGTGGCTTAAGAGCTGGCTGTTCAGGCGTTACACTTCTCGGTGAAATCGCGGTGTCCTTTTGTCCCCGCAGCTGTGTGCGCCTACGATAACCCGACGCGCCTTTCGGTCTGGGGGGCGACAGGCGGTCCTGCTTCCGACGGCCTGCTAGCAACATGGAAATCGCCCTATCACCCTAGTGATCTTAACTAACACGCGATCGCGACATACACATATAAATGGGCGACCACACACGATTATGATAGTGTTATATAAGTCTTATTTTGGACGTGCAATACTGCATCGACAGGCTGAAAGGCCCGCTGTAACGGGCTTTTGCCCCGGGTTTACAGGCTCCAGCCGGACGCTGGACATCCGGTGGGTACTGGCTAAAATGACTAATAGCAGTTTTTTCTTGAGCCGCGGGAAAGGAAAGCTGCCTACAGCAAGAGAAACCAACACTTCCAGGTAAGGTTTCTTTTCGGTGCCCGGTGTACGCAGGCACACCGAGCTTCGCGGCGCAAGGGGTGGTGGCAGCGGGGAACGGTTGAGGGAACAGGCGTCTACGGGGAACGTGACGCAAGGCGCGAAAACTAACATCCTTTAAGGAAAGGCGGGTAAAAGGTTTGGTGCGGAAACTACTGGCATTTGTTGTGGCCATGAGCCTGCTCGTCAGCGGTGCCGCCCTGGCTCAGGACGTCGCCTGGGACGTCAAGGGGCCCTATGTTGACGAGATCATCCTGCCCATCATTATGGACCAGGAAGCGCGGATCATTGCCATCCAGCGGGGTGACATCCACGTTAATCCTGGGCTGACCCAACCGAGCCACATTAACCGCTTGATGGCAGATCCCAACATCGAGATTACCGTGAGCCCGGGTTATCACATGTTCTATCTCGGGTTCAATATGCGCCGGGCGCCCCTTAACGACATCACCGTGCGGCGTGCCATCGCGCATGCCATCAACCGCGACGAGATCATTCTGTCGCTGTTTGAGGGCTACATGCTGCCCCTGGCCGAGTTTGTGCCGCCGGCGTCGCCGTTCTTCAACCCCGACACCGACGTGGCGTACTATGACCCCGAACTGGCCAAGCAGATTTTGGACGACGCCGGGTACATCATGGGCCCCAACGGCGTCCGGATCGATCCTGCCACGGGCCAGGAGCTCCGCCGGATGACCATTATGACGCCCACCATGGAAGTGGCGGCCACGTCTGCAATGTTGGGTGAGATGGTGGCCGAGACCCTGCGGGGCATCGGTTTGCCGGTGTACGCGGAGCCCATCGACTTCAACGTGCTGCTGGATCGCCTCGACACCGACCTGGGCGGCGACCGCGACTTCGACATGTACGCGCTTGCCTGGAGCCTTGGCCGGTTCCCGACCCACCTGTACAGCCTCTTCCACTCCAAGTTTGATGTCCCCGGGGCGAACAACATGCCCGGCCTGCGGGATGCTCAGTTCGACGCCGCCGCGGAGCGGGTCTGGACCCCGCGGAACCTGGATGAGGCCATGGATGCCGCATATGAGGCCCAGGAAATCTTGTCCTGGCTGCAGCCGTACGTGCCCCTGTACTCCCGTCCGTATATGGATGCGTTCCGCAAGGACATCGTGACCGGGTACGTGCCGCACCTGGGCTTTGGTGCCGCGAGCAACGTCCTCAACAGCATCTGGACGCCGCTCAACATCCGCTTGGTGGACCAGGAGCGGGGCGGCACGGTCCGCTGGGTGCTGGAGCAGGAGCCCCAGGGTCTCAACATCCTCACCCATAACTCGGCTTATGACTCCCGGATCTTTGGTTTGGTCTATGGCCCCGGCCTGATCGCGGCGGAGCCCATCAACAATGAGGACCTGCCGTGGGAGGCGGAGCGCTGGGAGGTCGGCACCTGGACAACGCCCGAGGGCAACGAGGGCACCAAGGTGACGTACTGGCTGCGCAAGGACATCACGTGGCATGACGGTGTGCCCTTCACCGCCCACGACGTCAAGTTCACCATGGACTACCTCAAGGAGAAGCAGGTGCCCCTGTACCTTGAGGTGTGGGAGAACTACAGCCACTCCGAGATCATTGACGACTACACCATCACCGTCTACTTCAACAACGTCAGCTACTGGTACACCTACAACGTGCAGAGCTTCTTGGCCAAGCACATCTGGGAGGACGTGGAGGACTTCGAGGCGTTCGTGCCTTGGCGGGAGCCGCATCCGACCGTGCCTGGGCTGACGAAGATGATCGGCACCGGTCCGTTCGTCTTCAAGGAGTACGTCGTCGGTGAGTACGTGCGCGTCGAGCGCTACGAGGACTTCTGGGCGGGTCTGGACAAGTAAGGCCTGAACGAGCGGATGGCGGGGCCGCCTCGGCGGGCGGCCCCTGCAGCCGGTTTTTCCCTGCGGGCAGGGAGGCAGGCTCCAGCGAGGGGCCTGCCTCTCATGCCGCCGGGAACGTCTCGACTTGAGAGGCGGGGAACGTCCGCGCCGTTAGGCACAGGCGCCAGACGTGATCATCCGGTGAGCATCCGCTGGCAGGCGGCAGTAGAGAGGTCGGGTGGCCATGTCGCGTGGATATTTGTGGCGACGGGTTGTCTATGGGCTGATTACGCTGTTTGTCATCATGACGCTCAATTTTGTCATCTTCCGCATCATGCCCGGCGACCCGGTTTCCTTGATCATCAGCCCGCAGTTCACCCCAGAAATGAAACAGCTGCTCATCGAGAGGTACGGCCTCGACAAGCCTCTCTTGTCTCAGTACTTCCTTTATTTGCAGAGCATGCTCACCTTCGATTTCGGGCGCTCCTTCGTGACGCGACAGCCCGTCCTGGGCGAGCTGCTGTCCCGCCTGCCCAACACTTTGATGCTCCTGGGCACGTCGTTTCTCTTAAACGTGTTCATCGGTGTGTGGCTAGGCATCAAAATGGCTACCCGCCAGGGCAGCCGTATGGATACCGCCATTACCGGTGTCTCCCTGTTTTTCAACGCCATGCCCGCCTTCTTCATCGGACTCCTGCTCCTTTTGGCGTTCGGCTACTACTGGCCGATCTTTCCGATCCGGGGCACCATGAGCGTGCCGCCGCCGACCGAGTTTTGGGCGATCATTCTTGACCGGATTCACCACCTGGTGATGCCGGTTACGGCGGTGACGCTCAGCGGCTACGGCTCGTGGTACCTATACGTCCGCAACAATATGGTCAGCGCCTTGGGGCAGGATTTCGTGCTGACCGCCCGCGCGAAGGGGCTGCCGCAGCGGGAGGTACTGTACCGGCACGCTTTCCGCAACGTGCTGCCGCCCATCGTAACCCTTGTGTTCTTGTCGCTGCCGGGGCTCATTACGGGCGCCGTCATCACGGAAACCATTTTCTCCCTTTACGGCGTAGGGCGATACCTCGTCGACGCCACGTTGCAGCAGGATTACCCTGTAGTCCAAGGCTGCTTTTACATCATCGCTCTCGCCGTGTTGGTGTGCAACTTGCTGGCCGACCTGGTGTACGGCTTGGTCGACCCGCGGATCCGACTGAGGTGAGTGCCGTGAGCAACTCGCGTTCCCCCGCACCCAAGGGGGCCGGCGAAGCCGCGCTGCCGGCCGTCTCGACCAAGGCCCAGGCGCCCCGTCGCACCGGGGCCCTGCGGGAGATCTGGGCCGAATACCGGCGTTCCCCGCGAGGCATGGTGGGCCTGATCATCTTTCTCATTTTTCTGTTCCTGGGCGTCGCCGCTCCGTGGCTGACGCCGTACGACCCGATCCAGGACCAGTTCCTGGCGGACGGCATGGCGCGGCCTGCATGGATGTCCTACCTGCCGCGTTACCGACAAGAGCCGGTCACCGTAGACGCCTTTGTGCTCGACGACTGGCGCGTGGTGGTTGAGGACAACGTCAACATCAGCTGGGGAGAGCGGGAAGGCGAGCCCGTGATGATTGTCCGCAACGAGGGGCCCGGCGACTCCCGGCTCGTGCTCGAGTACACGTTTGACTACCGCTCCAGTGCACCGGATACTTTCTACCTCCAGGTCCCCTACGCATTTGTTCCCCAGGGCGGCGCCAGCGGTCGTCTGGCGGTACGGTTTGAGACGGCGGACGGGCGCAGTTATACCATGTGGGAGTCGCGGGTGTTTCGCACTGAGGCGCGATGGACGACCCAGCGGGTTGACTCCCGCGACATGCAGCTCAAGACGCGCCTAGGCTTCAACCCCCTAGCCAACCTGGCGGCGGCGCTGGTCAATGTGCCGGGCGAGTATCGCCTCATGCTGGAGTATACGGCCGATGCCGGGGATGAAGGCACGACCCAGCTCACGCTGGGCGAAAGTCGCTTCCGCATCCCCGGGAAGCTGCATGGGCTTTTGGGTACCGACCACGTCGGCGGCGACCTGTGGTCGCAGTTCGTCTATGGCACTCGGATGTCGTTGGTCATCGGCTTTGTGGTGGCCGTCATCGCCGTCGTCGTGGGGACGTTGGTGGGTATCGTCAGCGGCTACTTGGGCGGGTGGGTAGACGAGCTGTTGATGCGGATCGTCGACGTCATGATCGCAATCCCGTTCCTGCCCATCCTCATCGTCATGGTGAGCGTCGTGGGGAAGAACCTCTGGACGCTGATCGTCCTGATCGCCATCTTCTCCTGGATGAGCGTCGCGAGGCTCGTGCGCTCCCAGACGCTGACCCTGCGGGAGCGCTCGTTCGTGGAGGCGGCCCGGGCCGCTGGGGCAAGCCCTGGATATATCATGCGTGCCCACATTTTGCCCAACGTGCTCGGGATCGTGTTCGCCTCCCTGGTGCTTTTGGTTCCCGGGGCGATTATCAGTGAGGCCAGTTTGAGCCTGCTCGGCTTCGGCGACCCGCGGGTGCCCACATGGGGTCGCATGCTGCAGAACGCTCGCAGTTTCGGTGCGTTCGGGGAACTGGCCTGGTGGTGGATTTTGCCGCCGGGCCTGGCCTTGACCATCCTCGCGATGGCTTTCGTGTTCATCGGCAACACCCTCGACGACATCGTGAGCCGCAGGAGTAACGAGAGGTAGGGTGGGCCCATGGCGCAGTTAGTGGTGGACAATCTGCAAATGTATTACAGGACCCGCGCGGGCTACGTGCGGGCCGTGGACGGGATCAGCTTCACCCTGGAACCCGGCCGGGCGCTGGGCATCGTGGGCGAGTCCGGCTGCGGCAAAAGCGTGATGTGCCAATCGATCGTGCGCCTTTTGGAACATTCCGCTTCCGTCGAATATGAAGGGGAAGTGCTGTTCGAAGGGGAAAACCTGCTGACGGCGCCCATGTCCAGGCTGCGGCAAATCCGCGGCAACGACATTTCCGTCATTTTCCAGGACCCCCTCGCGTCGCTGAACCCGGTGTTTCCGATCGGCGACCAGATCGAAGAAGTGCTGCGGCTGCACCAGAAATTGTCCCGCCGGGAGGCGCGGGAGCAGGCCGTCGAGCTGCTCCGCATGACGGGCATTCCCAATCCCGAAACGCGCATCCGGGCGTATCCGCACGAACTGTCCGGCGGCCAGCAGCAGCGGGTCATGATCGCCATGGCGCTCGCCTGCAGGCCGAAGCTGCTCATCGCCGACGAACCGACGACGGCCCTTGACGTGACGATCCAGGCGCAGATTCTCGACCTGATCGCGGAACTGAACCG
>LZRQ01000188.1 GCA_002159155.1 Firmicutes bacterium ZCTH02-B6 | reverse complement strand
GCGCCAGGTCTCGGCCCAGCACAGGGTTGTTCAGCGCCACCTTAACCCGCCTCCACCTTCTCGGAACCCTCGACAATCGTCCCAGACCACGTACCAGCTGACGAGCCCGCCCCCACGGTCACCTCAACGCGGTCGCCCACCCGCGCCACCCGGGGACCGCCGCCGGCCAGCAAGACCTTGGGCGCGTCAACCTCCACCAGCTCGGCGGATTCCACCCGCACCCGCCGAGGGGTGACGACTCTCACGGAGCCGTCGGGTTCGATGGTGATATGACACCCAGGGGAGTGCTGGATGACCAGGGCACCCAGCGGATGTTCGGGAGCGTCGAACCCGTAGCCCAGCACAGAGTGAACGTAGGGGTGGGCGGGGTCCCCGTAGTCCCACGCCACCCGCACGATGGCCCCCACCTCAGGCAAGGCATAGATGCCACGGCCCGGACCGGCCCAAATGGTGGGGATCTCCACGTCCGGGATCACCGGCGCGTCCTCATCGTCGGAGCCGTCGGGCCGCAAGGGTTGCACATCCACACTGTAGCGGCGACGCTCCTCCTCAATCCGGCCGGCTTCCTCGTGCACGGCCACCACCCGGGCCCGAATGGAGAGATGGTAGCCCAAGAGCTCCGGCAGGGCCTCACGAATCAGCCTCCGCAGGGCTGCGATCTCTAGCTCACGAGCGTCCATTCGAGCGTGGTCCTCGCCTTCTTCTCCGTGACATGATGGACAATCCGTTCCGCCCGCACCAGCACGTCCTGCCGCCAGAAGCGCATGTCGCGGATGCGCACCAGCTGAGAATGGCGGAGGTAGGGGAGGAAGATGGTCCGCACCACGCCGCGGCGCTCACGGGTAAAGGGCACGAGTTGCAGCACGTTCTGGCCGTACTCCAACCGCAGCACCTCGCCGGTCTGCCGGCGCGGGGATTCCTCCCACGGCCCCCACCACAGGGCGCCGTCTGGCTCGGGCTCCCAGTAAAACGCCCAATCGTCCAGCCCCCAGCTGCGATTCACCAGGCGGATGACCTCAATCACGTTCTGACCCGTCAAAACGAAGTAGTGGCGCCGGTCCTGAACGGAATCGGACAATTGCCGGTTGGTCACGCCGGCCAGGTCCAAGGCCCGGTCCACAACTTCTCGCGGCGTGACGTCCACAAACGACTCGACGATGCGGGTAGACCGCAGGCCCTCCATCCGGTCACGGCACAGCAGGCGCACCTGGTGGTGCCATGCCACATCGACGACGCTGCCGGTGAACAGCGGCCACAACCCCTTCTCCCGGTAGCCCGCCCGGATGTGCACGGGCGCCTCCCGGACGATGGCTGCGGGGTCCAGGCCCTCGACCGGGAGCACGATGTCTGCCCGGTCGAGGGGGCTGGCCCGGCCCGTGACCAACTTCAGGTCCACGATGCGGCGCACGATAAAGTCACCGATTTCGATTTCCACCACGGGCGCCAGGTACTCGAACACGCCTCACACCTCGTCGTCGTCCACCGCCGCCGCCCCCACCGGCTTGGATGCGCTCGGCGCGGCCGCCTCGGCTTCAGTCGCAAAGGCTTCCTCCATGCCAGCGTCGTCCTCCGAGACCGTCGCCCTGGCTTCCGCCCTCACGACTACCGGCCGGTACTCCTCGAACGTGAGTTCCGCCTGGATTGTGTCGCTCTGGTTGTCCTCGACGCTGGTCAGGTTGGCAAAGATTACGTCCCTGATTTTCCAGGCCTCCACGTGCTTGTTAACGATCCTGTAGACCCGCGGCTTGGCCGCCTCATCCACTGACCGGAACAGGCCGGCAATCTGGGCCAGCTTGTCGTACGGCGTCCCATGCCGGTCATTGACCAGGCGGATCGACAAGGACACCTCCGCCGGGTCGAATCCCATGGGCTGCCTGGCCTTCCCGGAAGCCCCAGGGACGAACACCTGATCCATCCGCACGGCACCACGTATGCGCATCTGGGTGAAGACGCCCGGCAACTCCAGGTCGCCGACCTTGACCTTGCCGAAGTCGGCCGTAATGATCTGCCTCATGAGAACCCGCCCTCCTCGGCGAGGTCCCACAGGGCGGCCACGAAGTCCTCGGCATCCTCCACGTGGTCGATGTGCACCACCAGGTCGCCCTGCACCACTATGGTCCGGCCCGCGCCATAGCCCTGCGGCGCGCCGTGCTCGCCGCGACGCTCTCGCAGCAGCGTGAGGGGTTCAATCGTGACGGGCGACTCCCTCACCAGCGACGGATGCGGTGTGCGCGCCTCGGGGGCGACGGCGGCTTCATACGTGGCCAACCCCTGCACTTCGGGCAGCTGCGGGGCGGCGAACGGGGCCGGCTGGTAGGTTACCGGCACCTCCAGCCCGGGCACATCCAGAGCCGGCACATCATACACCAGGGTGCCGACGGCCGGTGGGACATCGGGTGTCATCGGCGGCACCAGCTGGTACGTGGCCATCCCCTCGACAGGCGGCGCGGCGGGCGGGCTCAACAGAGGCTCATAGATGACCTCGCCAACGGTCTCCAGCTGCGCTAGGTCGGCAGCCGCCGCCGGATGGGCTGCGGGCAGCGCAGCGACAGCGAGTCCGGCCAGCGCGGCGGCCACGGTCCGCTGCAGGGCCGGCGCGGCCTGCTCCGCCCCACGGGCGAGGGTCAACATCATCTGCTGGCCGCTGTAGGTGAGATCCGACAGCGGGCCCTCGCGGGCGTCCGAGAAGGGCAAGAGCTCGCGCACCCAGTTCAGACCCGACTCCACCGCCTCCAAGGGTGCCTCCACAAACGACCGCACACCGTCCGTGAACGCCTGCCAGAGCGCCGCCCCGGCCTGCCGCCACTCTTCAACCTTGCTGTAAACCCAAGTTATAGCCCCTTCAATCGAGGTAAAAAACGCTTCGGGGTCGATCCCCAGCAACCGAAGAGGCACCGCCAGCACAGCCTGCAGCTGCTCGTACGCCCAGGGCAGGAAGCCGCCTGCCTCCTCCATCCCTTGGCGCACTTGGTCCCACACGAGAGACAGACCAAGAGGCGGGAAGACGAGCGCAGCCAGGAAGCGCACGATGCGCAGGACGAACTGCATCACCTGGGTGACCGCACCGCCAACGAAACGCCGGATGCCATCCCAGGCGGTTCTGGCGGCCTCGCTCACCCGGTCCCAGTTGCGGATGAGCAGGTAAATGGCGGCACCCAGGGCGATAATGCCCACAACGATCCACGTGATGGGGTTGGCCAGCAAGGCGGCGGTAAACGCCCAGACCGAAGACACCAGGGCCGGCAGCGCGGTCCAGGCGGTGACGATGGCCTGGCGGGCCATCATGGCCATGGACACCGCCAGGCGCGCCGCTGCTGCGCCGCCGGCCGCCGCCAGCCTCGCCAGCAGGCCGGCGTACTGGATCGTCGCCCGTCCAGCCTGCAGGACGGCTCGCCAACCGACCAGAGCCATCTGTCGCAAGAAAACGCTGATCCGGAGCGCCAGCTCGGCGATTCGTACGCTCTGCAGCCATCCCCGCAACGCCACGAACGCGCGACCAATGCGGGCAGCGGCCATCATGCCATGCCCCGCCATCATCACAAAACCGGAGATGATGGCGAAGATCGGGGCCGCGATGGAGATGATCCCCGTGGCCAACGCGAACACCAGCACAGCGGTGCGCACCAGCGTGGGGTGAGCCTTGGCAAACTCGCCGAACCACTGGATGGCGCCCTTCGCGATGTCAGACACCCTGTGGAGCCCCGGCATCAGGCCCTCGACGAGAATCATCCGCACCTCGTTGAGGTTGTTCTTGATGATGTCCCACTTGGCCGGCAACGAGCTTTCGATGGCCTGTTGAGCCATGGCCATCGCGCCCGCGGTGTTGCTCACCTGCTCCAGCTGCTCGCGCAGTAGCTCGGTGCGCCCGAGCAAGAGACCGATCGCCCGGATCCCCTCGTCGCCAAAGGCCTGCTGGAAGGCGACCTGCACTTCTTCGGACCACTGTGCGGTATCACCGTAAAGAGCACGGATGTTCTCCAGCGTGCCGATGTAGTCAAGGCTGCCGTCCGCCGTCCGGGCAATCTCGAAGCCGAGCATCCGGGACGCCCTGGCCATGGTGCGCAGCGACGCCGCGTAGGCCGTACCAGCCTGGCCGCCGGCCAGACCAGCGGTATTCAGGGCACCGACGACCGTCAAAGCGTTCTCCAGCGAGTCCTGATAAAGGATGGCGGCGGACGTGGCGTACTTCATACCTTCGCCCAACTGGGCCAAGTTCTTGATTTGGTTCAGCTGCATCGTGACCGCCACGGCGTCGCCCAGGCGAGTCATTTCCTCGGCCACATCCCTGGTCTTGTCGCCCATGTTGTTGTACAGCGTAGCCAGCAGTTCGGCGGCCTCGCGGTTGTCGCCCATGGCGGCGGTGGCCAGTGTGAGGGCGACACGGGCGCCCTCGATGGCCTGGATGTCATTCAGACCGGCGGAGGCCAGGCCCGTCGCGGCGTCCAGATAGTCGTCCACCGACTGACGGTGAGCTTTGGCCCATTCGCGGGCGGCCTGTACGGTGGCGTCAAGTGAGGCCTGTATGCTGCCCATGGTGCTGGTCGTCACCGTCTGCAGCGGCCTCATGCGCTCCTCGACCGCCAACATGGGATCCAGTAGCCCCATTAGCGATGAGCGCATCCTCCCGGCCGACTCTGAAATGAGGGCGCCAGTGAGGCCCATCTGCTGTCCAGCGCGGACAAGACCCTGGCCGCGTTCCATGAGCTGGTCCAGGTTGGAGAAGCTACCGGCCATCCGCTGGACCGGCCCCGAGAGCTTGTCCACGAGGGACACGATGACGCTCAGCTTCATCAGGCCCTGCACTTGACGCCCTCCTTTCGTACGGGATAGTCTCAAGTCAGAAGGAGGTGACTAGAGTGTTGTTTTTGGGTCCGTTCTTCATCTTTCTGGGCATTGGCTTCGCCCTGGGCATTGTCTACATCGGCGTCCGGTACGGCATCCCGCTGTTCCTCGGCTTCCTGGGTTTGCTGCTGGAGGCCATGCGCCAGTTCGCCGTAGGCTTCTGGGCCGGCCTCAGCGGTAAGACCGAGCTGCCCGGGCGGGAACCCCGGCGGGAGTCAGAGTGACCGTCAGCGGCCCAGCATCTCGTTGAGCGCCTCGACCACCCCGTTCCTGACCGCCGTCCGCAACGACTCCTCCAGCCACGTGGCCGCCGCCGCCAGCTCCACCCACTCCTCATCAGAGAGGGCGTCCCGAGCTGACTTGTCCAGTCCGAAGTGGCGCTGGATGAGCAGCTCGGCCTGTTCGTAGCCGTCGTCCCGGATCTCCGCGACGCGGCTTACAACGCTCTGGACAAAAAAGCCGTATTGGCTCCCGACAGCTCCGCCAGCTCGCCGGCCAGCGAGAGGATGACGCCCGGCTTCTCCTCGGAAATCTGCTGGAGAACAGCCACGTCAGGGTGCAGCCGGCACGCCACCAGCAGATTCCAGCTAGCGCGATAGAGGTCCCGCTGCAGCTCCTTGGCAAAGCGGGCCATCTCCGCGCGGCCAGGCTTGCGGCAATAGACCGTCAGCTCCTCGCCCTCAAGGGCGTAGACCTTACCGTACCGGGCTTTCCACTGCTCGATCTGGGCCTGCCCGACGTCCTGTTGCTTCTCGCCAGCGTCTTTCTTCAGCTCCTCAGCCACGCCGAAACCCTCCTTGTCAGCTCATCTCAGCCGCCTCGCGCCGAACGGCTTAGCGGCGCGGTGCGTACGCCTTCAGACCGTCCTCCTCGATGGGGGACAGGATCAGGAAGTTCAGCTCCACCGTCAACGAGGTGGCGCCCTGGGATGCCGAGTTCTTGCGCTCCACCCAGATGCAGTCCGGCAGCGTGACCGACTTCACCTCGTCGTCCTTGTTGGCGTAGGCAACGGTGATGGGGAAGGGTTCCATCGCATAGAACCCGCCCTCGACGTTCTTGGCGTGCTCCACGAGCTTGTCGTACTCGTCGCGCAGCAGGGTCACTTTGCCCTCGGCCTCGTAGTTGCCGCGCCCGTAGCCGATGGGCAGCGAACCCTTGCCGTACACGCGCTCGTGCCCGAACTTGTCGCCGTACTCGATGTCCTGGACACCGATGACCTCTCCGTGGGGCAGGTGGATGTTGATGGACTCCCAATCGTACACCCGGCCGTTGATCGCCATCCCAACGTCACCTCACTTTATACCTGGGCCGCGCCGGCCGTGGCGACGGCAAACGGGTTCTCCAGGCCGATTTCCACTTCGATCTCCCGCATGATGGGCACCGGGGTGATGCGCAGCCGGGCCCGGAGCCGGCCGGTGGACAGGATGTTCTGCCCGGGCGGGATCACCACTTGGGCGCCCAGGATCTCCCCATCGGCCTGCATCGCCCCCAACGGCACCTGCAGCGCCGCTTGGAACGCCGCAAGCCCGGCCGGGGTAGCGGGCCCCTTGTGGAACCGCAGGGCGGCGATGCGCACCTGCCGGGCCGCCTTGTCCACGACGCGGCGGGTCTCTACCTGCTGGTAGTCGCTAGTCGGCGCCGCCATGATCCGCCCGTCGTTGACGTAGTGTCCAGGGAAGCCCTCATAGGTCCGGAACGTCACGAACCGGGCGTCGTCCAACGCCGAGATGTGGGCCGCGTTGATCCCATTGGGCGCCAGGGCGACGACGCTCGGGATGGCGCCCAGCGCCACCTCGCCCGGGTGCTGGTGCACGCCGATGGCCGACACCCGGCCGGCGTACAACCCGGCCAGGTTGCGCACCGCCTGCCGGCCGGTGCTGATGTCCGCCACCCGTCCGAAGGCTGCGCACACAGACAGGCGGGTGCTGGCGATGTCCTCAGCTTCGGCAGCCAACGCACTCACCCACTCG
>LZRQ01000187.1 GCA_002159155.1 Firmicutes bacterium ZCTH02-B6 | reverse complement strand
GCGCAGGCCCATACGGTCTGAGTTGGGCGTCACCCGGAACGGGGCGCCCAGGAGACGCTCAATCGCCACAGGCAAAAACCGGTCGTTTTGCGGCCCGAGGATAACCCGTACAGGCTGGGGCAAGCCGTGCCGGCGCAGGGACTTGGGCAGGCTGAGCCCGTCTCGCTCGCGCCAGTCGACCGGCAACGGTCCCACCGCCAACCGGTCCCCCGCTGCCAGCGGCCGGCCGGCAACGCCGCCAATACGGGCACGCACGTAGGTTGACCGGCTGCCCATCACCTCAGGAACAGCAATGCCGCCGCCCACAGCCAGATACGCCCTGCATCCCGAGCGGCGCCCCGTGAAACGCAGCACCTGGCCCGGCTTCACCCGGTGCGCCTGCCACAAGGCCGCCGGTTGCCCGTCGATGGTAAACCCAAGATCCGCCCCGGTGCAAGCCACAAGTCCCTCGCTCACGACGGCCAGCACCGGTCCGGTGAGGGTCACCTCAAGGCCCGCAGCTCCCGGGGCGTTGCCCACCAAGGCGTTGGCCGCGATGAGCGCGTACTGATCCAGCGCCCCGCCAGCGGGCACGCCAAACCGCTGCCAGCCCGGGCGCCCCAGGTCCTGTACCGTCGTGAAAAGGCCGGGCGATACCACTTCAAACGCGATGCGCTGCTCCATTTCCTCTTCCTCGGGCACCGTTACGCAGGCCGCCTATTCCCGATTGCCCATTCCACATGGTCCTCCGCCCGCTGTGCCACCGCAGGCGGCATAGCCTACGGGCGTTGCGCCGTCGTTGGCTCTACTCGGGCACAAAGCGCACTTCGTCGCCCGCCTGCAAAAGGAACGGCGGGTCGCGGTCGGGATCCCAGAGACGCACGTCGGTGCGTCCGATCCAGCGCCAACCGCCGGGGCTGTTGTCCAGGGAATATATGCCCGTCTGGCGCCCGCCGATGGCCACCGCCCCGGCCGGCAGGCTCAAGCGCGGCGTCTCCCGCCTCGAGACGGCAAGCTCCGGCGGGAGGTCGCCCAAGTAACAAAAGCCCGGCAAAAAGCCGAGCATGTACACGACATAGATAGGACGGCTGTGGCGAGCGATGACCTCCTCAGGGCTGAGGCCGACCCGCTGGGCGACCCACTCCAGGTCCGGGCCGTCGTCGCCGCCGTAACGAACCGGGATTTCGATGCGGCGCGGGGGCGGTATATCGATATCGTCCCCATTCATAGCCAACGTCGACAGCGTCTCCCGGACCTCCGCATAGGAGGCCCGCTCGGGGTCGTAATACACGAGCAGTGAGGCGTAGGCCGGCACCACTTCCCGCACCCAGGCCGGTGCGCCGGGCCCCGTAAGCATGTGGGCTAAGGCTCGCACCCGCAGGTTCAGATCCCGGCGGACCTCCTGTCCCAGCTCGACCAGGACCGCTTCATCGCCGGCCGGCACGATCCGAGGAGCCGCTGCCGTCTGCGATTCTTCCACGGCGGCTGTCATCCTCGGGCTGCGGCCCGCTCGCGATAATAACGCAGCGTAGCCGCGAACGTCGCATGATTGCTGGTCTCGACCGGTAGGCCCAGCTCCTCCTCGAGGGCGGCCCGCACCTCCATGGCCCGCAGGTTGGTACAGGACAAGAAAAGGCAATCGGCCTGGCGCCTGGCCGCGTCGGCGTGTTTCCGGGCAAACTCGGCGATCTCCTGCGGCGTCACGCGCCCGATGTCCGTGTTGGCCTTGATCCCCATACCGTGGGCGGCTACGACCTCCAGCCCGTCATCCCGCAGCGACGCCGCCACTCGTTCGGTGACCTCGTCGATGTAGGGCGTGAGCAGGTACACCCGTCGGCCCCGGGCTTGGAGCGCTTCCCGCACCGACTTGATGACGCTGACGCCGGGGCAACCCGCTTCGTCCTGTATCCGTTGGACGATCTGCGCGTCGTACTCATTCCCCCGCAGCGCCCCCGCCGACGTACAGCCAAAGACGACCACGTCCGGCTCGATGGTGGCAATGTCGCGCAGCGCCCTGGGGAAATGAATGTCGAGCATCTCCTCTTCGCCGGCGACGGTGACGTCGGCGAGGAACATACGGGCGGTGTACACTTCCGCGCCTGGCGGCAGATGGCGGTAGAAATCGGGCTCCATGGTCGTGTTGGACGAAGGGACGATGAGGCCAATACGGAACGCCATGCCCTCACCTCATTTGCGGGGCCGGGGGCCTGAGCGATCCCGGCCACGTTTACGGAAATTATAGGCGCCAATGAAAAGCAGTGTCAATCGGCGGTGAAAAGTGTCAACCAGCGAGGAAGCCTGCCTGTAGAGCGTCTTGTTCGGTTGTAGTGATACATAAAATGTGATATGGTTTAGCCACACTAACGTATGACCCTACACGATTCCAGTATTAGAGGAGGCCGCCAACGTGGCTGGGGCTTGGCTTGAGCTTTTGGGCAAGGCTGTCCGCTCCGCTCGCCGCCGCGCCGGGCTCACCCAAACCCAGCTGGGCGAGCCGCTCCTTTCCAAAAGCTTCATCAGCCAACTGGAGAAGGCAGCTCTCGCCCCCTCGATTCCTTCGCTCTTTCACATCGCTGGAAACCTTCATGTCCCCGCGGCCCACCTATTGGCCCTGGCGGACCCGCACCTGAGGTCCGACACGCTGCTCACCATGGCGGAGGCCGCCCTCCTCGTCGAGGGTCCAGACGCAGCGGACGAGTGGCTCGCGCCGTTGTCGGCCCTGCCCTCCTGGCAAAATACGCCGCGCGTCGCGCGGCTGCACCGGCTGGAAGGACTGAGACGCCTGCTAGGCGGCCGAGGCGAAGACGCTGTTGATGCCCTAAGAGAGGCCGCTGCGCTGCACTCGGCGGGTTCCCCGGAAACCTGGATCACCCGATTCTGGCTCGGGGAAGCCCTCCGGGCGGCGGGCCATATAGTGGCCGCCGCCCGGGAATGGGACGGCTTGCTGTCGGATCTCCCTCACGGCCGTGCCCAGCCACCGGCACAAGAACCTGTACTTGCACCCGGCGCCGGAATCACCGCTTGCCTAAGGGCTGTCACCCAGCTGCGCCTGGCGGCCCTGTATGACGCCATGGGTGATCGCCAAGCCGCGGCTGAAGTCCTCGCTCTCGCTGACGAGAAGTTGGGAAATGCTGGTACCCTACAAGTGGGTTCCGCGGCTGTGAGGCTGCTCTGGGTGACGGCCCAGGAAGCCTACCACCACGGTGACCTGTTAGCCGCCGCTCCGTGCGCCCGTATGGCCAGCTTGCTCACGCGATGGGACCCAACGCCGCCAGCTCAGCCTTGAGCCTGTCGATCACTCGCACGGGCGTCGGGTCAATCCCGTTGAGCAGCGCCAGGTAGACGCTGGCGAAATCGCCAACGTAGATCAACGAAAACAGGCGTGCCACCGGCGACTCGCCCCGTGACCACACCTCGGTCACTCCCGACAAGGCGCCGCGCATGATGTCGACAGTCACCTGGATCCGCCGGTTTACCCGGGACCCGTCGTCCCGGTCCCGCAGGACGACCAGCTCCACCAGCCGGGTTACCTCGGCAGGCGCCTCCCAGCCCACCGTTTCGTTGTGGTTCAGCTCCGGGAAAGTATTGGACCACGCAGGCACCTTGGCGTTCTCGTTGATCTGGCACTTCCATCGATAGGCGACGACCGCACGCCAACCGCCGGTCCCGTAGATCAGCGGCAGCTTGCCGCGGAAGCGCACCGCCAGCTGCTTGGCGAGGTTGCTGGCCGTCGGCACCTCCGGGCCGAGCTCCGCCCGCATACTCCGCAGCACGTCCACGGTCTCCTTGAGCTCCTCAGCCTTGGACCCAACCAAGCCCGCCTGTTCAAAGAGCCCCAACAGCGGGACGAACGAGTAACCGATGGCCGCACGCGGCGACAGGCCGCCTGGGATCTTGATCAGCGGCCAGCCGTTCTTGGTCGCCCAGTCCGCCAGCACACCGCCTGTTGTGATGGCGACTACAGTGGCGCCCCGGGCTGCGGCTTCCCGGCAGGCGCTCAACGTCTCCTCCGTGTTGCCCGAGTAGCTGGATGCCACCACCAGGGTCTCAGGCCCCACATACGCGGGCACCTCGTACTCCCGGTTCACCGCCACCGGCACCTGGCACTCCGGCTCCACCAGCGCCTTGACCAGGTCGCCCCCGATGGCGGAACCGCCCATGCCTAGGATCACCACGTTCCGCAGCGCCCGCTGCGCTTCCCAGCGAACCTGGGCAGAGAGAGCGACCGCCTGCTCCAACTGCTCCGGCAGCTCCCACACGCGCTGAAACATCTGACCGGGATCCAGCTGAGCCATGTCAGGGACATTGTCCAATATGGTATTCCGTTCAGCCGAATTCCCCATCCCGCATCCTCCACTCTCACTCTTTTGCCTACGACCTTCCTGCCTTTCGCTCTCCAGACTACTATTCCTGGCCGGCACGCCATCAACCAGTCAGTTCGCTAGGCAGCATCCTCTAGTCGCGACAAGCCCCCGGGACGCGTGTCCCGGGGGCTTGTGTGACTGGCCTACAGCTTGCCACTCTTAGAAGTCCACGCTGAAGCCAGCCCGGATCTCCTGGGTGTTGCCCTCCTGCCAAGCCCAGGCGTAGATCTCGGCGTTGTCGGACACCGTGTAGAACACCCGGGCGCCGAACTTGGTGTCGTTCTTGGTGCGGTCCTTGTCAACGAACGGGTTCAGCACCGTCTTCTCATCGAGCGAGAAACGAGCCTCGGCAAGGAACCCGGACTGGCCCGACTTGCTCTCCACCTCAGCCCGTGCGATGGCATTGCTGGTCAGCGGCGCGACGCCAAACAGCTTGACGGTGGCGTCATCACCTTCCTTGGTGGCGTAGTTCACGCCGAAGGCAGGAGCAACGTTGTTGTACCACTTCTCTTTCCAAGGATCGCTCTTCCAGGGATCGCCCTCGAAGAGGTCACCAAACGCCTGGTTGTCAGCGGAACCACGATACTTGAACCAGAGGCTGGTGTTCTTCTGGAGCTCCCAGTAATTGGCCCGAGCCTGGATCAGACCCTCCTGGAAGGTCGCACGCAGGCCGTAGCCCTCGCGGCTGCCGCCGGACACGGGGTTCCCCTTGTCCTGCGGATACGTGACATCGCTGTAGCTCGCGCCGATGTTCAACGCCTCGGTAACCTGGGCACCGATGTCGATCCCGTAGTGACCCTTGTCGTCCATGTAAGAAGTGGCAGGGAACGCACCGTAGATCGCCTTCGCCTCGACGATGCCGAACTTGGTGGTGCCGTAGATGGCATAGTTGCTCTTAGCGCTGCTGCCCAAGCCGAGCTCAGCGGCTGCTCCCATGGTGACGTTGTCAACGGTCGTCTGCACGCGCAACTGCAACGCATTAGCGGTCGGGCCAACCACTTGGGAGTGAATCTGCACACCGGACGCGTTGGCCTCCAGCCGGAGCTGGTCGACCGTGTCACCCGCCTTGCCCACGAGGCGGATCCACCGGAACGGAGTGTCGATGTTGCCCAGGTCGTAGGCTCGGGACAGAGTAGCCGTCAAGAACTCGGTCTTGAACACGCCCTTGTAGCGATCGAGGCTTACGTCAACGGCCGGATCACTGCTGTCGGACCACTCAGCCTTGAGACGCGCATCAAGGCTCCAGTTATCACCGGACTCAGCAAAGTCGATGTCCAGCGTAGCCTCAGGAGACACCGTGTACGGCCCGCTGAACGAGTCACCCTTGACCTCCACAGTGACGTTGCCCGACACGGTCGGGGTGGCGGCCATCGACGCGCTGGCAACACCAAACACCAGCGCGAGGGCCAGCACGAGAGACTTCTTCATTTGTGCAAATCCCCCTCAGTTGTTCTGTTGTGGTCTCCCTGGACAGGCAACAACCGGGAGGAGCGCTGCGACAAAGTGTCCACGTTTCCTTTGCCCTTGCCCTCCGGTTATTGCCGCGATCGCACCGCCGTCTGTGCCGTCGGCCAACTGTGGGGCTGCACCTCCTTTCCTGCCGCGGCTTGCGGGGTTGCGATCCATCCAGTGCCCATATTATGGGGCATGTACGGCACTATTTCTATCCCCTGTCACTTTCTCCTGCTATTCCCACGCGAGCATTGCAAATTTTTTCGCGCGCTAGCCGCCCTGCGGGTCCTTGTCCGCAGGGCTCCAGGGGACGTTAGGGGAACCGGATGGGACATGTCGGCTTCCTGTTGGATTACTCGTAGCTCAAGGCCTGCACCGGATCGAGCCGGGCTGCTTTGGCCGCCGGGTAAATCCCAAAGAACAGCCCAACCGCGGCTGAGAAGCCCAAGGCGACAGCCACCGATTCCGTGCTGATGATGCCGGGCCAACCGCCGTAATAGCCGATGACCTGAGCGCCGACCCACCCGAGGGCGACGCCGGCGATCCCGCCCAGGGCCGCCAACGTCACCGCCTCCACAAGAAATTGGAACAAAATCGTACGTCGTTTGGCTCCAAGGGCCTTGCGGATCCCGATCTCCCGGGTACGCTCGGTCACGGACACCAACATAATGTTCATGATTCCGATGCCGCCCACCAGCAACGATATGCCGGCGATCCCACCGAGCATGATGGACATCGTCTGGGTGACGCTGGAGATGGTTTCCAACAGTTGGTCTTGGCTTGCCACCCGAAACCGC
Organism: Firmicutes bacterium ZCTH02-B6; assembly: GCA_002159155.1. GTDB lineage: Bacteria > Bacillota > Limnochordia > Limnochordales > ZCTH02-B6 > ZCTH02-B6. Next base: position 260 of record LZRQ01000187.1, on the reverse strand, counting down.
CGGGCGTCTCCCAACCGGCGCGTCATGAAAAACTGCACCTGGGCCACCGCCTCCGACGCCCGCTCGGACGAGCTGGCCTGGGCCGCGAAATAGGAGACGCTGCGGGTCTTCGCGATTCGTTCCATCATGGTCGTCACCGGCAAGTACAGCTGCATGTCAAAGTCGCCGCCAAGGGCCTGGCCCCGAGGGGCCATGACGCCCACTACCCGGAGGGCCTGGCGCCGGTCGCCCACGATCGCGATAATCTCTTGCCCCAGGGG
>LZRQ01000186.1 GCA_002159155.1 Firmicutes bacterium ZCTH02-B6 | reverse complement strand
TCCTGGTGCAAAAGCAGCCCGACGGCCGATGGAGGTTTACAGGGGGCGCCGCCAGGGTCGCCGGTCCGGGGCAGATCACGACGCACGTACCCCGGGGTGGGCGCCGCATGGCGATGGATGAAGCCCTCGGCGCCGCCTTTGGCTCTTGGGCCGCTCAAGAGTTAAGCGCCCGCGCCGCCGTCCTGGCCGAGCAGGCTGCCAAAGCCATGGAGGAGGCGCTGGGGCGTGAGTTTATGGAGATGTCGCTGGACCTTGGCATCGACGACAGGCAGCGCCTCTGGATCTTTGAGCTCAACTCAAAACCGCTGCGTTTTGACGAACGGGACATCCAACGCCGTTGGGTTCACAACCTAATCCAGTACGTCCAGGCCGTTGCCGGTGACAGCCAGCCACCCGAGCGCCGGCCGGCCGCCGGGTATCCGTTGCCGATGGCCGCCGGCGCCGGCAGAGACCCCATCTGGAGTTAGAAATGCTGGAACCCGCCCTCGGGCAAGGGTCGCAGTCCGCCCCCCGGCTCCCGCAACAACACGCCGCGCTCTTCGTCTACGATTTCACCAATGACGGTGTAAGGGGTGCCGGAGCGCGGCAAAACGTGGCTGCCCCCCGTGAGGGAGGACGTGGTGAAAAGCAGCTCGTAATCTTCGCCGCCGCCAATGGCCAACTCCAACGGGTCCAAGCCGGCCGCGGCCGCGACCCGGCGCACATCATCCGGGATCGGCAGCGAGGCGGCATCGATGATCGCCCCGACCCGGCTCGCCTTGCAAAGCCTGTGGAGGTCCCCGGCAAGCCCATCGCTTAAGTCGATGGCGGCCGTCGCGAGGCCCCGGCCCAGCTCCCGGCCGGCTTCAACCCTCGGCGTCGGCCGCAAGAGCTTGTGCACCAGGCGCGTACGCGTGTCTTCGGGGACCTTCAAATCGGGCCGCTGGAGCAGGAGCAGGCCCGCCGCCGCTTCCCCTATCCGGTGCGTCACGCAAACCCGGTCGCCGACCCGCGCGCCTCTGCGCAGCAACAACCGCTGCTCCTCCACCTCGCCCAAAAGCGCGACGCTGATGAGAAGCACCGGGGCCTCCACCGTGTCGCCACCGGTAATGCTGGCGCCAAAGGCAGCCGCCTCGTCGCTCATCCCGGCATACAGCCGCTCGATTCTCTCCGCGCTGGTGCCGCCGGGCACGCCCAACCCGACCGTGGCAAAGGTAGGCGTTCCCCCCATGGCGGCGATGTCGCTCAAGTTCACGGCCATTGCTTTACGCCCCAAGGCATAAGGATCCGCGTCAGGAAAGAAATGGATCCCCTCTACCAGCATGTCCACCGTGAACAACGTCCGGTATCCCAAAGGACCCGCCAGCACCGCCGCATCGTCCCCAATGCCCACAAAGAGCCCTGGCCGAGACCGCTGGTACCGGCGCAGTTGTTCGATTAGCCCGAACTCGCCTAGGTCCTCAACTGACCTGATCATGCCACATCCCGGCTTCCCCGCTTTTCAAGGGGCACCCCCGCTCGGCACAAAGGGCACTCATCGGCCGCCCAGGCAGGCGCGTCCAGGGAAACCAAATACTCCACCGGCACTCCCAGATCTAACACTCGTCCGCCGCTACGGTCCGCTAGCACGGCCACGCCTACCACGTCCGCGCCCGCCTGCCTGGCCACGTCCACAGCCTCCCGCACGGAGCCGCCCGTGGTCACCACGTCTTCGACGACCAAGCAGCGCTCGCCCGGTTGGACCCGGAAACCGCGGCGCAAGGTGAGCCGCCCGTCCTGGCGCTCGGCGAAGATCGCCCGCACCCCAAGCTGACGCGCCATCTCATAGGCGACGATGATGCCGCCGATGGCCGGGCCAAGAACCACCTGGACGCCGGCGTCCCGGAACCGATCCGCTAAGGCCCGCACCACCGGCTCCGTCAAGTCCGGACGTTCCAAGAGCCGGAACTTCTCCAAATACGTGTCACTATGTCGCCCCGAGGTGAGCAGGAAGTGCCCCCGCAAGACGGCGCCGCTTTTGACCAGCGCCTCCATCATTTCATTGCCGGTCACCGAGACCCCTCCCCTTGCAACGCCGCCTGGAGTTCCTCGCGCATGCGCTGGGCAGCCCGCCGGGCCGCAGCTGCATAGTCGTCAGCGGTCCCCGGTTCGCCGGGGCGCTCAACCTGCCAGGCGTATTGGATCGCTCGCGCTGCGTTGACCAAGGCGCCGCGGCCGTCGGGCGCGAAGGCGGCAGCGGCTTCCTTTGCGCCCGCTCCCTGTGCCCCGTACCCTGGCACAAGGAAAAGCACCCCGGGCAGCTGCCGTCGTAGCCGCGCGGCCTCTGCCGGTTCGGTCGCGCCGACCACGGCGCCGACCGGGCCGTAGCCGTCCGCCCTCGGCATCCCTTCGTTCCAGCGCATGACCAGCTCTGCCACTCGTTCGGCAAGCGTCAACGTGCCCGCCCCGCTCTGCACCCGCAAATTCTGGAGCTCGGCACCCGAAGGGTTGGACGTCCGCACCAGCACGAATATGCCTTTGCCGTAATGACGACAGGCGTCCAAGAAGGGCTCCATGCTGTCCGTGCCCATGTACGGGCTTACGGTCAAGGCGTCGGCCTCAAGGCCGGACTCCAACGCCCCAAAGAGGGCCTCACCGGTGCCGCCACTGCCTTTCCTTTCTCCCAAGTCGCCCGGCCCCAGGTAGGCGCGCGCGTAAGCCGCCGCGGTCGAGCCGATGTCGTGCCGCTTGCCATCGGCGATCACCAGCAGTCCTCGGCGCCGAGCGTGCGTTATCGTCTCCTCCAGCGCCTGGACACCCGGCCAGCCCAGTTGCTCGAAAAAAGCCAGCTGCGGCTTGACGGCCACAGCGATGTCGTGCACCGCGTCGATGATCAGCCGGTTGAAGACAGCCACTGCCGCGGCGGCGGCCCGCCTTGGGTCGGTGCTTTGCCGGCGGCCCCACGCGACGAGATCGGGAGGAAGCAACTCAGGCCGCGGGTCGAGGCCCACCACCACCGGGCCGCCCTTGTCCTCCACGGCGGCGGCAACCCGCGCAGGGAACGGCTCGCCGTGCTTCACAGTATGACCCTCCCGTTCCGCATCACCCAGCGCCCATCCACCATGGTCGCCACTGGCCAGCCTCGCAACGTCCAGCCGGCCAGCGGCGTGTTGCGGCTGTGCGAAAAACCTTTCCTCGGGTCGTAGACCCGCTCAAGGTCGGGGTCGATCACGGTCACGTCCGCCGGTGCACCCGGCGCTAGGGTACCTCCTGGTAGGCCGAGCACCCGGGCCGGGTGCCAGCTCATCCGCCCGATGAGTTCGTTCAAGGAGAGGGCCCCGGTGTGCACGAGCCGCGTCAAAAGCAGGGGGAGCGCGGTTTCCAGGCCAATGACACCAAACGGAGCCTGGTCGAACTCCACCTGCTTCTCCTCCTCAAGGCACGGCGTATGGTCCGTGGCAATGCAGTCGATGGTGCCGTCCCGAAGGCCTTCCAGCAAAGCCTCAACGTCGGACGCCGTGCGCAAGGGCGGTCGCAATTTCCAGTTGGCGTCATCGGGCTGCACGTCGGCGTCAGTCAGGACCAGGTGATGGGGCGTGACGTCCGCGGTTACGCGCACGCCGCGCGCCTTGGCAGCTCGAATGAGGGCGACACTGGCTGCGGTACTTACGTGAGCGATGTGCACGTGCGTACCCGTCAACTCGGCGAGCATCAGGTCGCGCGCGACGATGACTTCTTCCGCTGTGGCCGGGATGCCGGCCAGACCGTTGACGGTCGAGTGAAAGCCCTCGTGCATGACGCCGCGGCCCGCGAGGTCTTCGTCTTCGCAATGGACCATAACGGGCAGGGCGAACATGCGGGCGTATTCAAGCGCCCTCCGCAGCACGCCGGCCCGCGCGATGGTACGGTCACCGTCATAGAGCGCGACGGCACCGGCCGCCTTGAGTTCGCCCATTTCCACCAGCTCATTGCCCGCATACGCCTTGGTAACGGCCGCCAGCGGGTAGACCTTGACGACGCCGTCCGCCGTTGCCCTCTGCCGCACGAAGCTCACCCAGCCCGCGTCATCGACGGCCGGCTCGCGGCCCGGGCGGGCGCACACGGCCGTGAAACCTCCTGCCGCCGCGGCGCGGGTCCCCGAGGCGATGGTTTCCGCGGTCTCCCGTCCAGGCTCGCCCAGGTCGGTCCGCAGGTCAATTAGGCCGGGAACAACGAGCTTGTCGCGGCAGTCAATGACGTTTTCGTCACCCGTCAGCTCTTGCCCCAACTCTACGATGCGGCCATCGGCGACCCGCACATCCAGCACCATGTCGGTGCCCTGCGAGGGGTCGACCACTCGCCCTCCTTTAAGCAGCCACCGCATCGTCCCGCCCTCCTGTCACCAGGTACAGCACCGCCATCCGGACGGCGACGCCGTTGGTCACCTGCTCATGGATGCGGGCACGCGGATCGGCAACGGCGTCCTGGACGATTTCCACCCCAAGGTTGGCCGGCCCCGGGTGCAGGATCAGGGCGTCCGGCTTAAGGAGCTCAAGCCGCTCCCGGGTCAAGCCAAAACAGCGGGTGTACTCGCGAAGGCTCGGGATAAGCGCCGTATGCTGGCGCTCCCGCTGAATGCGCAGGATGTTGACCACATCAGCCTCTGGGAGCACCTTGTCGATGTCGTAGGTGACATGGACGCCCAGCTCTTCGAGGCCCGGCGGGATGAGAGTCGGCGGGCCGACCACCGTGACCCGGGCGCCGAATGCACGGAGCCCCCAGATGTTGGACCGGGCCACGCGGCTGTGCAGGATGTCGCCGACAATGACCACATGCAGGCCAGCCACGCTCCCCTTGGCCTCTTGAATGGTAAACAGGTCCAGCAGCGCCTGCGTAGGGTGCTCGTGCATGCCGTCGCCGGCGTTGATCACCGCCGCCTCGATGGAGCGAGCCAACAGCGCCGGCGCCCCGGCCGACGGGTGGCGGATCACCACGATGTCGGCCCCAAGCGCCGCGAGGGTTTTGGCGGTGTCGGTCAAGCTCTCGCCTTTGACGACGCTGGAGGAGGCGACCGCAATATTGACTACGTCGGCACTCAGCCACTTGGCCGCCAACTCAAACGATGTACGGGTCCGGGTGCTCGGCTCATAGAACAGGTTGACCATCACCTGTCCCCGCAAGGTGGGCATCTTCTTTACTTCCCGGCCGAAGATGTCTTTACAGGCTGCGGCCGTGTCGAGAATCTCTTGGATCTCCGCCGCCGACAAATCGCGCATGCGGATCAAATGTTTGCGTGTGAAACCCACGCGCCTCGCCCCCGATCGCCTTCTGGCCGCCGGCGCCCAGCTCCCGATGGAAGTCAGGCGGCCGGCGGCCCCGTCTGCCGGGACAGCCCGATGATCTAGGATCTCGAAACCGCCGCGTGCCCGGGCGAACCGCTTTCGGCTGCGGACGCGGTCGCCTCGCTCTGCGGCAGGAGGAGATTGAGGAAGACCCCGATGACCGTGGCCAAGGCCATGCCTTGTAACTCAAAAGGCCCGAGCTTGAGGGCAGCGCCGCCGATGCCAACCACCAGGATAACCGAGGCGATGATCAGGTTGCGCTTCTGCGACAGATCGACCCGGCTCTCCACCAGGGTGCGCACGCCTGAGGCGGCGATGGTTCCAAACAGGACGATGGCTACCCCGCCCATCACGGGTGTCGGTATCGTCTGGATGAGGGCGCCGAGCTTCGGGATAAAGGACAAGCCGACGGCGAGGGCAGCCGTGAGCCCGATCACCCGCACGGCATAAACACGGGTGATAGCCATCACGCCCACATTCTCACCGTACGTGGTATTGGGCGGGCCGCCGACAAAGCCGGCCAGCGCCGTCGCCAAGCCGTCGCCCAAGAGGGTGCGGTGTAGGCCGGGCTTTTCATAGAAATCGCGACCGACAATGCGGCTGAGCACTAGCACGTCCCCCAGGTGTTCGGCCATGGTCACCACGGCCACCGGGGCGATGACCATGATGGGGCCCAGGCTAAACCGGGGCAGTGTGAAATCGGGAACTCCGAACCAGGCGGCCGCCCGCACCGCAGTAAAGTCCACCAGGCCCAGCAGCCAGGCGGCGACGTAGCCTCCGATGACGGCCACCAGGACTGGAATCATGGACAGCCAACCGCGCAGCAGGATCGCCGCCCCGATGGCCAGCGCCAGCGTGATAAGCGCCGCCTGCACACCCGGGTCCAGAAGCGTGACGGCATCACCCGTCAAGCCTGCCATGTCCAAGGCCGCCGGGGCGAGCCCAAGGCCGATCACCATAATGACGGGCCCGATGACCACCGGAGGCAAGAGCCGCTTGAGCCAGCCTACGCCGCTCGCCGCGATGCCGGCTGCCACTGCGGCGTACACGAGCCCCGTGACGACAACCCCGCCCAGGGCGTAAGGCAACCCCCACTCGGCAACGACGAAGCTCAGCGGGGCAATGAATGCAAACGATGAGCCCAAATAAGCCGGGACTTGCCCACCCGTAATCAGGATGAAGAGCAGCGTCCCGGCTCCCGACGAAAACAGGGCAACAGCGGGGCTCATGCCCGTTAAGATGGGCACCAGCACCGTCGCCCCAAACATGGCAAACAAGTGCTGCAAGCTTAAGGGTATCATCTGCCCCAACGGCAGACGGGCGTCGACGTCGACAACCCGCGGTTTCATCGGATGGCTCCTCCTTTGTTGTCCTCTTCCTCCACCGGCGCTTGGATGACGACCTCATCGCGTCCGTCGATCTCCTCGAGCCTGACCGCCACCACTTCTTGGCGAGACGTGGGCAAGTTTTTGCCGACGAAATCAGCCCGGATGGGCAGTTCCCGGTGCCCGCGGTCCACCAGCACCGCCAGTTGGATACGATCGGGCCGGCCCCGGTCCATGACCGCGTCCAGGGCCGCCCGGATGGTGC
>LZRQ01000185.1 GCA_002159155.1 Firmicutes bacterium ZCTH02-B6 | reverse complement strand
GGGTATGCGGTGCGGCACGGACCGTTCTCGTCCCAAACGCCGGGGCCGGCCGCAATCACATTGCCCTCGTCGTCCCAGCACGTGTCCACCGCGTCGGCGGGCCGAGTCTCGGCAGCCGACAGATGGGGATGGGCCCGCCGGTTGGCCAACCACCGATCGATAACATCCAGGGCCTTGTAGAGGACCTCATGCCGCATGTCGAGGAACGTGTCGTGCCGTTGGGTACCGTCGACCCAGATCAGTTGGTGCGATGCGTCCCCCATCGCACGGGCGATGCGCTCCCGGGCGGCGAAGGATTGGAGAAAGTGGTGCATGTCTAGGATCGGATCCTCGTACTGGCGCATGTCGATGATGGGCACGTCCGCGTAGCCCTGGAACACCTGGCCCGATTGGTACGCCCGGTGGATGGCGGTGAGGCTGCCCGTTGTACGATTGGGATTGCCCGGTTCACCCTTGTTAATATTGGCTTCGTCGTAGGGGAACGTGGGCGGACTGAACTCGTGGGGCTGCTTCCAACCCCCGATGCGCTCGTTGAGGTCGAAGAACTCTTCCTTGGTGATCCGCCCCGCCTGCAGGGACTTGAGCCCGTACTGCACGCCGACGTTGTCCCACGTGTTGGGTGCGAACCCGTGCTCGTCGACACCGTAGATGTTGCGCAGGTCATCCCAGTGCGTCCAACGGGTGGCCGCCACCTCTTCCGGCGGAAGACTGCTCACATCAATGGGCGCGAAGTAGGGATTGATGAACGCTTGCACCGAGCCGCGCCAGCCGGCGACGCAGGCCGTTTCTCCCAGTTCGTCGTTGCCCGCGAGTCCTTCGAAAACCTCGCGCTCTTTCTTGCTCTTCCAGCGCGGGTCGTCACTGTGGTCGAAGTAGTACTCCATCAACTCACAGTCGCCGACGTAGATACTCTGGGTTATCATGTCGGGGTAGCCGCGGATCGGAATGAGGGCGTCGAGCAGCCCGGGATGGTTTTGGGCCAGGACGTATTGGGTCAAGGCGCCTCCCGAGCTGCCGATCCCGATGGTGTACAGGGGCTCCCCGTAGCGCGCGATGAAATGGTCTTTGACCATCATAACGGTTTCTTGGGCGAGGGTCATGTTGTAGCTGCGGGCCGTCCGGGCACCGGTCGTGTACGCCACGGCGTAACCTTTGGACAAAAATTCGTCGATGAGCACTTCACGCACGTTCATCGGGTATTGCCGGTGGCCGACGCCACCGCCTCCCGAACCGAAACTGAAGACGAGGCGCCGGTTCCAGGGCGTAGGAAGGTAGGGGCTGAAGGGGGTCATGTCAAAGGGCGCAAGCATGGCGATGCCGTAAATGAACCGGTTGATGGTGCCCCGCTCGACGCGGACGATGTAGTCGACCGTCAGCCCCTCGGTGGTTGTCGTTTGGGCCAGGTCCGGCGGCCGCACGGCCCGGTCCGGCAGCTCTTTCCACGTGCCGTCGGTGGAGCGGTAGTAATAGTCAATACGCATGGGCACGCCGCAGTGCTGGCTGTAGCCGATGATGTTCCCATCGCCGTCGAACACAGGCGTGCCGATGCCCTCATAGTTGTCCACTACGGGCGGTCCAAGGCCCGATTCGATGGTGTTGCACAAGAAAGGGTACTGGTGAGGTCCAGAGAAAATGGGACCGATCGGCCCGACCTCACCAATGCCGAAGGTTTGGCCGGGCGCGATGGAGGCCCGCTGTGCGAGAGCCCATGGCGCCGCGCCGAGCCAGAGCACGAGTCCGGCCAACAGCATCGGCTTCCAGGCGCGGTGTATAGTCATACTGTTCGCCTCCTTTTTGCTATGTGTCGCCAAAGGAGATACCGCGCACGAGAGAAAAATCCTTTTTACATGTGATTATTGGGATGATTGTGGCCTATAACCACCGTCGGACGGGTAAGCGGGAACAGCAGCCAGAAACGAACAGGGGAAAGGAGCGGAAAGGCGAGTGCGGGAAGGCGACCTGTTGTGGCAGCCGTCCCCTGAGAGGCAATCCCGCTCGACCATGCGCCGCTACATCGGCTGGCTCAAGGAGCGGTATGGCCTCGCGTTTGCCGACTACGATGAGCTTTGGACGTGGTCGGTCACGGACCTGGAGTCCTTTTGGGGTTCCATTTGGGAATTTTGCGGCGTCCAAGCGGCCGCGCCCTACTCCCACGTCTTGGCCGACGAACGCATGCCTGGTGCCCGCTGGTTTGTGGGAGCCGAGCTTAACTACGCCGCCCATGTCTTTCGCCGCCGCCCCCGGCGGCAGCCGGCCATCTTGTACCGGCAGGAAGGCGGTCCCCTCCGTTCGATCACGTGGGGAGAACTCGAGGCGCACGCCGGAGCGGTCGCACATGCCCTGCGAGAGCTGGGAGTGAGGCCGGGGGACCGGGTGGCAGGCTACATTCCCAACATCCCGACTGCTGTCGTCGCGTTCCTCGCATGCGCGAGCATCGGAGCGGTGTGGTCCAGTTGTTCGCCAGATTTCGGGCCCCAGAGCGTCGTCGAGCGGTTCCGTCAAATCGCGCCCAAAGTCCTCATCGCCTCCGACGGCTACCGCTACGGCGGCAAGCCCTTTGACCGTCTGCCCGTCATCCGCCAGCTCCAGGAGAGTCTCACCAGCGTTGAGCACTGGGTCTTGGTGCCGTATCTCCATGACCGACCTGACACGAGGGACCTGCGGGGCATCGTCTTTTGGGACGACCTTCTGCGCCGCCAGGTCGAGCCGGCACCGGTGGCTGTGCCCTTTGATCATCCCCTGTGGGTGCTGTACTCGTCCGGCACCACAGGGCCTCCGAAAGCCATCGTTCAGGGCCACGGCGGCATTGTGCTCGAACATCTGAAGATGCTGATGCTCCATATGGACCTACGGCCAGGCGACCGCTTCTTCTGGTTTACGACCACCGGGTGGATGATGTGGAACTTCCTCGTGAGCGGACTGCTTTTGGGATCAACCATCATTCTGTACGACGGAAACCCAGCGTACCCGAGCATCGAAGCGTTATGGCAACTGGCGGAGGAAACCGGCATGACCTGCTTCGGGACGAGCGCCGCTTACATCGCTGCGTGCATGAAGGCCGGCATCCAGCCCGGGCGGCACTTTGCCTTGGCTTCGCTGACGCAAGTCGGGTCGACCGGGTCTCCTTTGCCGCCGGAGGGCTTTGCGTGGGTGTACCGGAGCGTGAAGGAAGACGTTCACCTAGCCAGCATCAGCGGTGGTACCGACGTGTGCACGGCCTTTGTGGGCGGATCGCCCGTGTTGCCCGTACGAGCTGGCGAGATCCAGTGCCGGGCGCTGGGCGCCAAAGTGGAAGCGTACGATCAACACGGCCGGTCGGTCGTCAACCAAGTGGGTGAACTGGTCGTCACCCGCCCCATGCCGTCCATGCCGCTGTTCTTTTGGAACGATCCCGGTGGCCGCCGCTACTTGGAGAGCTACTTTTCGATGTACCCGGGCGTTTGGCGTCACGGCGATTGGATTAAGATCACCTCGCGCGGCAGCTGCGTGATCTACGGCCGTTCCGACGCCACCATCAACCGGGGCGGCGTGCGGATGGGAACGAGCGAAATCTACCAAGCGGTCGAGAGCCTGCCGGAGATCGCGGACAGCTTAGTGGTCGACATGGAAGGACTCGGTGGGCGCTCGTTTATGCCGCTGTTTGTAGTCTTGCGGGATGGCTACGTTCTCGATGCATCGCTGGAGAACCGCATCCGCCAGCGGCTGCGCGACGACGTATCGCCGCGCCACGTGCCCGACGCGATATACGCCGTGCCCCAGATTCCTCGCACCCTTAACGGTAAGAAACTTGAGGTGCCGGTCCGCAAGATCTTGCTGGGCGCGGCGCCGGAGGAAGCCGTCAACCTGGGTTCCATGGCCAACCCCGAATCGCTGCTGCCCTTTGTGCAACTGGCCCGGCAACTGGCCGAGTCTGAGGCGAGCCGGGCCGCGGGGACGGCACCGGGGGAATAGGCGTAACTCACATCACTCTCCCTTTCGCCTGGCAGGAAAGGGCCGACTGCATACGGGGGGCGGGGAAGCGTCACAATATGCCCGAGGGCTTCGCGCCAGGCGCAGCCGCCGGCAGGGAACCATGGACGGCGCCCGGGGCCGGCACGGGACGCAGCGCCTCGCGAGGCCTTTTTTCTTTTGACAAACCCCCTCACGGCGTGCTCAAGCTCCGCCGCGAACCCGGCAGGAGCGGGACTCTCCGCTGCGAATTGCTGGTTTATGGCAACGACCTGGTTTAACCGGAGGACTCCCTCGTTCTGGCCCGCGGGAAGCCGGACGTTGGTACGGATAATCGCCTCCGTGCTTACGGTGTTCGCCGTCGGTAGCGGCCTCGCTGCGGCCGACACCCTCATCCACGACCACGATTTGCCTTTCGGCGCAGCGATCGCCGCCGCGTTGGTCGATGTGACCGGCGACGGAGAACCCGAACTGGTGGTGGCCGGGGAGGACGGGATCGGCCTCTTGGTGCTGCCTGGAGCGGTGGGGGGCAGTGCCTGGCAGATGATCTCCCTCTTGCCGCCGCTGCCCGCACCGGCTACGGCGGTGGGCGGAGGGGATGTGACCGGCGACGGCGTCCCGGACCTCGTGGTAGGCACAGGCAACGCCGGGTCCGTTTACGTGTTCTCATGGACCGGCCGCCGCTGGACCCTCTTGGGCCAGACACCTTATCTCTGGTCGCCGGTGCGCTCCTTGGACGTGGGCGATCTGGACCGGGACGGACGTGCCGAACTGATCGTGGTCACCCAAGCCGGGGAACTGGTGGTTTTCGGGTGGCGGGGACGCAGTTGGCAGACCTTGTTCCGCTCGCCGGCGCAATGGCCGCCGGTGTTGCATGCGCAACTGGCCGACGTGACCGGCACAGGCTGGCCGCAGCTTGTGATCGCGGATCAGTCCGGGGCCCTCGCCATCTGGCCCTGGCCACTGGTGGAGCCGTTGGCTCAAGGGTTCGTATGGGGTACGCCCATATCCGTGGCTGTCGTCGACTGGGACGGCAGTGGCACGCCGCAAGTGACGGTCACCACCAGCGAACGGCTGCTGTACCGGTTCGTGTGGCGGGATCAGGGCTTGGTGCCGGTTGGCTCTCCCATTTACGACCAGCGGTTGCCGTTTGAGTTCATGCGGCCCCTGCGTTGGGCGGGAGAAACCCGGACCAGCGTCGTGGCTCGATATGCCGGCGGCCTGGGCTTGTGGCGCATTACGTCGTCGGGTCTTGAACTGGTGGCATCAGGCGCTGCCGAGCCGGCGTGGGCGCTGCCCGGCCCCGGCCAGCGGCTCCTGGTGGGGGAGCCAACGCGACCGGCCAGCGTGTGGCGGCGTGTTGCCGGGGATTACTTGTCCCTGCGAATCGATGGAACGCCTCGGACCTTCCTCGACCCACCCGTCTTCCAAAGTGACCAGATCTTGGTTTCCATGCGGGATTGGGCAGCGATCCTCGGGCTCACGCTCTACTGGGACGCGGGGGCCCAGCGCCTCACCGTGCTTGGCGGAAACCGGTTTGCCATCCTCACCATGGGCGACCCGGCCGCCTGGTTCTCGGACGGGATACGTATGCTGCCCGTCGCGCCCGTCTTGCGGTCAGGGAGGACTTATGCTCCTCCCGCCGTCGCCGAGGCGTTCGGCGCTCGCGTGCAGTGGGATCCGCGCCGGCGGGAACTGGTGCTCAAGACGCGTCCACAAGGCGCGGGCCAGTAGGAAGGAGTTGTCGATCGTGCACGGCCAACAGCTGTCGCTGCCTTTCGCCGCTCCATCGTCGTCCGAACGCGAAACCCGACCCGAGGCACAGAGGGTGGAACCTAGCCGCCCTGAGTCAGCAGCCGTTCCCGGGCCGGAGGTGGCGACAACCTTGGCAAACCCCGGGCCAACTGCGGGTGCGCTCCGATTGCCGCCGTGCGCGGACGACCCGCTGTCACCTATCCATTCCTTAGACGAGTTGGCCCGGATTGCGCTTGGGTGCAACCGCTGCAGACTAAGGGCAGGGTGTCGGCAGGTCGTCTTTGGCGAGGGTAACCCTCAGGCTCGCCTCATGTTTGTTGGCGAAGGCCCCGGGGAGCAGGAGGATATCCAGGGCCGCCCGTTTGTTGGCCGCGCCGGGCAACTGCTGGACCGTATGATCGCGGCCATGGGGCTGTCGCGCGCCGAGGTCTACATCGCCAACGTGGTCAAGTGCCGCCCGCCGCAAAACCGCGCGCCCCAGCCCGATGAGGCCGAGGCGTGCTGGCCCTTCTTGCGGAGGCAGATCGAGTTGATCAACCCCCGGATCATCGTCTGCCTGGGAGCCGTGGCCGCCCGGCGCTTGCTGGGGCCGGGTGCCAGCGTCAGCAAGAGTCGCGGGCGGTTCTTCAACGTCGACGAGCGCCTGGTGGCCGTCACGTTCCATCCCGCCGCGTTGCTCCGGTTTCCCGCCAACAAGAAGCTGGCCTGGGAAGACTTGAAGATGGTGATGAAAGCTCTCGAGGACGGGGACCTGGCGGCCGAGGACGGCGACTGAAGCGCCTGCGGCGGGGGACACCCGCGGGGCATATCTGCAAGGGATACCTGCGAGGAAGGGAAGGGACCGTCTCTTACCGAAAGTAGCATTATTCAGTACAAGCAACCAGTAGGCGTTCGTCAATCGCCGCTGCAACAGGAGGGGGTCACCGTTGAAGCGCTACCAGGCGCCGCAGATCCGCAACGTTGTTCTCACGGGGCACGGCGGAGTGGGCAAGACCCAGTTGGCGGAGGCCATGCTGTTCGTCGCCGGGCACGTAAGCCGCATGGGCAAGGTCGACGACGGCAACACGGTGAGCGACTGGGACCCGGAGGAGATAAAACGCCACATCAGCATCGGCACGTCGCTGATCCCCTGTGAATGGCAGGATCACAAGGTCAACGTGCTGGACACGCCGGGCTACTTCGACTTCGTCGGCGAGGTCCAGGGCGCCCTCCACGCAGCCGACGCCATGT
>LZRQ01000184.1 GCA_002159155.1 Firmicutes bacterium ZCTH02-B6 | reverse complement strand
GTGCTGGTGTTTGACGCGGTCGACGGCCGGCCGCTGGCCGTCATGGACGCCGCCCGCCTCACCGGGCTGCGGACGGGCGCCGCCAGCGGCGTGTCCAGCCAGGTCCTGGCCCGCCCGGACAGCCGTGTCCTGGCGGTGATCGGCGCAGGAGCCCAAGCGCCGTTCCAGGTGGACGCGGTGCTGGCCGTGCGCCCCATCGAGGAGGTGCGGCTCTACTCGCGGACCCGCTCCCGGGCCGAGGCCCTGGCCGCCCAGGTGCGGCAGCGCCGCCCGGACCTGCGGGCGGGATGACCGATTCCGCCGGCGCCGCCGCAAAGGTGACCGCGGCACCCGCCTGGAAAAACAACAGCCCCGCCAGCACCAGCGGCAGGGCTCCCCGCACCCGTACAGCCGCGCGATTTCGCACGCAGGCTTCCCTCCCCTTTCTGGGGTCTGGTTTCATCCTACCTGTGGCACCAGCAAACGTCAACATTGGTAAAGGGTGCCCCGTGCATGCGTGGGAAAAGATGGTACAATATTGGGCAGGGAGGGAAGGGACATGCGCTTGGAGCGCGAGGAGCTCGAATCCCTCTGGGACGCGGCCGAGGATGCGGCCGCCGCGCGGCGCATGGAGCAGTTTGGCGGGCTCGTCAAGCTGCTGTTGGGGTATTTGCTGCTGCGAACCTTTGGCCCCGAGTACTTGAGCCTCATCCCGGAATCCCTCGGCGAGCCGTCGCCTCACCGGCTGCGCACGGCCCGGCCTTATTTCTTTGACGCCCTGCGGGCCCAGGACCCCGAGGAAGCGCGGGATTTCGCCCAGCAATGCCTGCAACTGGCCATCCCCAAGATCCAGCGCATCTGGCGCCAGGCCTCCCTCTTCTCTGCCCCTCGCTCGAGTGAGCTAGGCTTCTGAGCGAGGGTTGCGTAGCACAGGCAGCAGCAGGCGCACGCGCGGTTCCCCGTGCTCCGCAACCACATCCACGATGCCGGCCTCTTTCAGGTCCTCCACGGCGGATTCCAGTTCGCCGCGGTCCGCGTCGGGCATATGGGCCGCGACGTCCGAGAGCGGCGCCTCACCGCCGTTGCCTTCGAGAAACCGCACGATGTCGCGCCCCGTTCCGCCCACCGCGGCTGTAGGCGGCTGCCGCAGCTTGTCCCCGTCATCGGGATCCGCCGTGCGGTTCCGGTCGCCCATCGTCCCCCGCTGGGCCGGTGCCCCCTGACGGGCCACCCTTCCTCGTTCGCCCGCAGCTCCCCGGTTGGCTGCGGTTCCCCGGTAGCCTGTCTCGGCCATGCCCATCCACCCTTTCCCCACCCGGCGCCGCCGGCAACGCTCTTCTGCGCGGCAGCTCGCGGCGCTCTGGCGCGACGCCGTGGCCCCGGTCATTCCATCAAGCTGGCCGCATATAGTTTCCCCGCGGGACTTCCACCCGCAGCCCGCCGAGGGCAGACGCGCAGCCCGGCTGGGAGGTGCATGTTCATGCAGACGCTGGCCGCCGTCGGTCAAATCGTCCTCAGCCTGTATTTCCTGTACAACGGCGCCAACCATTTCCTCAACTTCAAGGGGTTGACCGCTTACGCCGCCGCCAAGGAGGTGCCGTTCCCGGGGGCCGCCGTGGCGGTAAGCGGTCTGATGCTGCTCGCGGGCGGCCTGTCGCTGCTGTTGGAGTATCAGGTGGCAGCAGGTTCGGTCATCCTTGCCCTGTTTCTCGTTCCCACCTCTTTCCTGATGCACAACTTCTGGGCTGTCGAGGATGAGGCTGCACGCGCCGGTGAACTTGCCCATTTCCTGAAAAACATCGCGTTGGCAGCAGCGGTGCTGCAGTTGCCGTCGGTCTTGGGTTGACTACACGTCCGCCCGGGTGGAAGTCTCAAGGTCTAAAACGGCAAGACAATACGGATGGGCCGGCGGGCTGCTCAGTCCCGCCGGCCGCCCGCTTACCGGTAGCGCTCGACCGCGGCGAGAAACCCGTCCACGTCCTCGGGCCCTAAAATGACCCGGCCGGTTGTGGTCTCCAGCAACACCAGCGGGGGCGTGAGCCGTGAGGCATACACCTTCACCGTGCCCAAGGAGCGCGCGGTGAAGTCGCCCACGTGGTAACCCGGGATACTTGCGCCAAAGATCCGCCACAGCCGCGGCACCTGGTCCAGCCGCCGCACCGCTTTGATGTTCTGCCACCGGTACAGCTTCCGCCCTAAGTGGTGTACGGCGATCCCCTCCGGTCCAACCCGGTAATGCAGCCCCCGAGCGCCTGATCGGACTACCCACGGCATGCCGATGCCCACCGACAACGTAACGGCGACGGTCAACCACAGAAAGGGATCGGCAAACACCGACGGCCCTGCCTTTGGAGCAAAGACCACCTCGTTGACATCGCCGGCGACCTCCTCCCACTGGCCGGCCCGGGCCGCCTGGACCAGGGCTACAAACCGCTCGGAGTCATCGGGGCTAAAGACATAGCGGGTGTTGGGCCGGGCTGAGGACGCCGTCGCCCCGGTGTCCACGTAGACTAGATCCTGCCCGCTGGTGGTCAGCCGGTAAACCCGTTGCCCATCCATGGTGTACCAGCCCATCTGCAGTCCCCGCAGACCCGCCCCGACGCTCCGCCGTACCCGGTTCGGGGATTCCAGCCGGTCGGCGCCGGCTACGTCGGCCGCAGAGATCACGATCTCCCCGACGCCCATTTCCACAGCGACGCCGGCGGCACTGACCCGGTAAGCGAGCCGGCTTTGGACCGTCCCATAGTAGACGGTCACCGCGAGGGGCAATAAGCACACGACACCCACGACCACGAAAAGCACTACCGCCCACGGGCCGCGCACGACGGCCGGTCGAAACACTTGCTCCTTATAGGACGCTGCGCGTGCGGCCATGCCCTCACCTCCAACCCATACTACGGCAAAACAAAGCTGGACGCGCCAGACGCTGTAGCCGACGCCGCCCAAGCGGTGCGAGTTCCCCCTGCTCACCTAAACCTTTTGCTTCTCGCTGGGTTCACCGGCATCCTGTCCTTCACCCATACCCCGCGAGCTCCCCCGGCTTTGCGGCGCGGCAGGGCGCGAGCACAGGCGACACGAATGTCAGGCATAAACGCCGTCCAACACAGCGAGGTCATGACCGTGCCCGAGCAGGAGCAAACCAATCCATCGCCGGGAGGGGGGACGCACTCACTGGCCGCCCGGCGCCCGGATTCCGACTCCATTGTACAGCCGGGCATCGTGCTGACAGGAGAGCTGCAGCGCGCCCTCAAGCTCCTGCACGAGTCCGAGGAGCCCCTGTTTATCACGGGGGCGGCGGGCACTGGTAAGTCTACCCTGCTGCAGCACTTTCGCCGCAGCACAAGACAGAACGTGGCGGTCCTGGCACCCACCGGCGTTGCCGCCATCAACGTGCAAGGCGAGACAATCCACTCGTTCTTCCGGTTTCGTCCCGATATCACCGTGGACCGGGTACGCCGGGCACCAGGAGCGGTCCGGGAACTGTACAAGCACCTGCACATGATTATCATCGACGAGATCTCCATGGTGCGGGCGGACCTCTTGGATTGCGTCGCCCGGTCGCTTGAGATCAACGGTCCGGTGCCCGGCGCGCCCTTCGGCGGAGTGCGCATGGTGTTCTTTGGAGATCTGTACCAGTTGCCGCCCGTTGTCCGACCCGATGAGGAAGCGGTCTTCCGCAGGTTCTACGCCAGCCCGTACTTCTTCAGCGCCCACTGCTTGGCCGGCGTGGGCGTGACTTGGATAGAGCTGACCGAGGGATTCCGGCAGACAGACGACGAGTTTCTCAACATCCTCAACGCCATCCGGGACGGGACCGTCGGCCAGCACCATCTCGAGCGACTCAACTCCCGGGTGGTGCAATACGCGGACCCCGCCGCGTACGCCGACTACGTCTTTTTGACCACCGTCAACGCCCGGGCCGCACAAATCAATGCGGAGCAGCTGCGACGTCTGCCTGGTCCCCTTTACACCTTCCACGCCCGTGTGAGTGGAGAATTCACCCCAAGCGCCGACCCGACCGAGCGCGTACTACAACTGAAGGAAGGCGCGCGGGTGATGCTGCTCAACAACGACCCCGAGGGACGCTGGGTCAACGGCACGATGGCCACCGTGCGGCACATCCGGCCGGAGGATGAAGAGATAACGGTCGCCTTGCCGGACGGCAGCGAAGAAACGGTGGAACCCCATCAGTGGGACCTGTTTCGTTTCGAACTCGAAGGCGGGCAGCTCAAGCCCGTGTCGGTGGGCCAGTTTACGCAGCTGCCCGTGCGACTTGCGTGGGCCATCACGATCCACAAGAGCCAGGGGCTCACCTTGGACAAGGTGGTGCTGGACCTCTCCCGCCCCACCTTTGCCCACGGGCAGCTGTACGTTGCGTTGAGCCGCGTCCGCTCTTTGGATGATCTAGTGCTCACCCATCCCGTGAAACCGGGCCACATCCGCCTCGACCCGCGGGTGCAGGCCGTGGCCCAAGCGCGGCGCTTGACGGTGGCTCCCTGATGGCCGGGTCGCTCTGAGATCGAAGCGGTAGCGGTCGGGGAGTGACAGAGCAAAGGGTGGCGGCGCTCGGGGGGTACGCACTCCCCCGCGGCGCCGCCGCTCCGGTCATTTGCCGGTCCCTGGCAGGCCGACGGATCAAACCAGCAGTTCCGGCAAGTCGCTGCACACCGCGTCGACACCGAGTTCCTTCAGCCCGCGGATGACGTCGGCGCGCTCTTCGTGCCAGCAGACGATGCCTTTCCCTGACCGGTGAACCACCTCGACGTCTTCCCGGGTCAACAACTGATCCGGGCGGGGTCCTGCGTTTTCCCAGCACAGGTGCAGATACGTGCCGCCCATGGCGGCCAACTCGGCCAGCAGCTCCGGGATGTCGCGCGGCGGCAAGCCCACCAGCCACGCCGACGGCAGCTCGGGTGCGAGTTGCTTGAGCGCGCGCACGTCATCGGGCACCGTAGAGCCGATGACGGCAGCATGCTGGAAACCGTGCTCCCGCACGGCGGCCACGATGGCGGGCAGCGCGGCGCTGTCCTTGACGTCGATGTAGGCCCCCAGGTGCTCCTCCCGGCACAAATTGAGGGCGTCGGCCAGAGTCATGAGCCCTTCGTCCAACACGGATCCGGTCCTGGGGTCTCGGAGGCGCAAGGCGCGCAGCTCCTCCCAAGTACGCTCCGCCACGGGACCTGTGCCGGTGGTCACCCGGTCCAGCAACGCATCGTGGATCACGACAGGCACCCCGTCGCGGCTCAAGCGTACGTCCAGCTCCACCATGTCGGCGCCGAGCTTTGACGCGATCCGGACCGCCGTGGCGCTGTTTTCCAGTGCGTGCCCGGACGCGCCCCGGTGGCCGATCCGGATCCAACGGCGCTCTCCTGGCTTATAGAGGCGAGCCAGCTCCGCCGTCCACCAGGCGACCCGTCCCGGAATGGCGCGCTCGAGAGCTTCCCACGGTAGGAGGCGCTCGCGGCCAAAGGCGAAGCGCTGTCGAAAGGAAAACGCAGGAGTAAACTGGCGCCCTTGCAGGTAGGTATGCACCAGCCTGTCCGCCAGCGGCGTCTTGGCAGCGATGCGTCCGGCAAAGAGAGGGGTCACCCACACCCCGCCGATGCCCGCGAACCGGCCGCAGACCCGAAGGATGTAGTCCCGCAGCGGCTCAAACTGGCTCGGCTGGGCAGCCAGAGCATGCTTGCCGGGTTTCACGTAGACGACCGGGTGGGTGCCCTCCAGCACCACCCCACCGGGCAAGCCCAGGCGCAGGTCGTGCCAGTGTCCGTGCCAGCTGGCTTCCACCCGCACAGGACGGCCGGCTGCGTCGACGTACACCCACACGTGCTCGAGCTCATACAAGTGCTCGATATCCCAGTCCCACCAGATGGCGTACTCGACGACCGACGCCGCGCGCGCGCCGCCCTGGTTGAGCTGGATGTCCCGCGGGAAAGACGGCGACGGGCCGTCGGCGCGGAACACCCGGTAACCCGCGACCTCGGGCGCAAACGGTTCATGGTCGTCCATCATCAAGATGGGCGCGTAGCGGGCCGCCAGTTCCAGGTCCTCAAGATTTTGCTCCGGCTTGGGCCACGGCGGCAGGTGGTCAACGGCAGGCCCTTTCAAAGACGTCGGCTCCTCCTTGAGTTCGGTACCTCGTGTCCGTCCCGCTTGTCACTTGGTCCCTCTTCGCGCTTTTTCACCCTCGGCGTCCCTTCCGCCTCACGCGCCGGCCCCTTGGGCTGCCGCACCGGCCGCCACCGGCAACCGCGCCTCGGTTTGGGCGTCAAACAGGTGCATGCGGTCCACGTCCCAGTCGAGCCACACCCGGTCTCCGATGCGAATGGGCGCGCCGCCGGGAACGAGGGCCCGGATAGCCTGCTGGCCCACCCGCACGTCGACCAGCGTGTCGCGGCCCAGGGGCTCGAGCATGTACACCTCGCCGGCCGGCTTGCCATCCACGGGCTGCGAGCTCAAGCGCCAGTCTTCCGGCCGCACCCCCAGCACCACCTGGCGGCTGCTGGCTTGCTCCAGGCCGGCGCGCGCCTCGGGCGGCAAGGTCACAGCCAGGTTTCCGCCAACCAGCTTAGGCGTGCCGCCATCGACCTGGTACTCCATGGAAACCAGGTTCATGGGCGGGTCACCGATGAACGAGGCAACAAACAGGTTGGCCGGCCGCTGGTACAGCTCCAGCGGTTCGCTCAGCTGCTCGATGATGCCGGCCCGCATGACGGCCACCCGGTCGGCCATGGTCATGGCCTCGATCTGGTCGTGGGTGACCAGGATGGTGGTGATGCCCAACTCCCGCTGGAGTCGCTTGATCTCCGTGCGGGTTTCGATGCGCAACCGGGCGTCCAGGTTGCTCAACGGTTCGTCCAAAAGCAGGAGATCGGGCTGCTTGACCAGGGCCCGGCACAAGGCCACCCGCTGCTGCTGGCCGCCGGAGAGCTGCGACGGCTTGCGCTGCAGGTACTCCTCGATCTTGGCGATGCGGGCCACTTCCCGCACC
>LZRQ01000183.1 GCA_002159155.1 Firmicutes bacterium ZCTH02-B6 | reverse complement strand
GTGTTGCCCGTGGACCGGCAGCCACGCCTTAGCCGACCGGAAACGCGTCTTCAACGCGGAAACGCCTGATCGACCTCCATCATACCGCCGATATACACCTGCAGCCGAGCGTTGTCCCCTCGCCCATCGATGAACTCCCGTACGTGGGTGCCGCCAGCGAGGGTCT
This sequence comes from Firmicutes bacterium ZCTH02-B6, assembly GCA_002159155.1. Lineage (GTDB taxonomy): Bacteria > Bacillota > Limnochordia > Limnochordales > ZCTH02-B6 > ZCTH02-B6. The sequence goes on along the minus strand of LZRQ01000183.1, from coordinate 6,818 downwards.
CACGGTACACTTCACGCGCACCGAAGTCGTCGATGACCAAGATGACCACCTCCTGCGGCGGGCCGGGCGGCACGTAAATGTCGACCCGGGCCGTGCGGCGCTTTTGGTCAGACGACGCGAGGGCGCTGTCCCACTCGCTGGGCGAGACATCCCCCTCGACGACTGCACCCGACCCGGCCGGCGGTCCCGGCTGCTGGCGCGCCTCCTGGCCTTCCTGCGTCGTCGGGCCGGCGCTTGTCTCGGGCTCGCCGTCCGGACGCGCCTCCTGCTGCGCGGCGCCGCTGTACACCACATCGACGGCGCTGCCCTGCTCGACACTGGACGTAGGCGGCGGATTTTGATCGATGATCCGCCCCGGCGGGATCAGTGGGTTAAGCTCGGGCCAGGCGTTACCCAACTCGAGGCCCAGCGGCTGCAACAACGTTTCCGCTTCAGCCAACGTCCGCCCGCGCAGATCCGGAACGACAACCATGAGAGCCCCTTGCGGGCGGTTGACTACGAGGGTGACCGGTGTCCCTTTTTCTGCCTCGACGCCGGGGGGAGGATCCTGGCCCACCACGTAGTTGACCGGTACGGCGGGTTCGAACGCCGCGATCTCCTCACCCAGGACGTAGCCCTCCTGGGTGAGCACAAGCCGCGCCTCCCGCAACGGCCGGCCGGTGACGTCCGGCACAATACCCAGCTCAGGACCACGGCTGAGCGTCACGTAGACCGTGCGGCCCTCCCGCACGGTCCTGCCGCCCTCTGGATTTTGCCGGATGATGTGACCGGCGGGGACGTTGCGATCGTGCCGCTCCGCCTCAATAACAAGGAGCAGCCCATTGAGCGTCATGAGCCCCCTCGCTTCCGCGTACGTCAAGCCGACCACATCGGGCACGACAACCTCGGGCGGGAAGATCAGGCTGAGGACGTAATGAGTAGCGGCGTAGCCCGCCGCACCGAGCACGATGAGAAAAAGGAGCGCAAGCACAAGCCCACGCCCGCGCTTCTTACGCGGGCGTTCGCTCACGGTATCGGCATCGTTTTCGACTTCCCCGTCCTCTCCGTGCCCGGCGTTCGTGGCGGAAACTGCCCCTTCCTGCGGGAATGCGCGAGACGGCGCCAGCCCCTGACGAGCCGGCGACGGTGCGGAACGAGGGCCCACGACCGGGACGCGGCGGGTTTCCTCCTCGCGCCCCGCCCGCGCATCTGGTGGTTCGGCATGTTCCGTGCCCCAATCGTCCTCCTCCGCCGCCGGCACAGCCGGCGTCACAACGCGCCAGGCCAGATCCTGCGCCATCTCCTCCGCGGATCGGTAGCGCTGAGCGGGGTCTTTGGCCAAGGCCTTGAGCACCACCCGCTCCAACCAAGGCGGGATCGAAGGCACAAGGCGACTGGGTGGGACCGGATCCTCTTCTAGGTGTTTCAGGGCGACCGCGATGGGGCTGTCCCCGCGGAACGGCACGGTACCCGTCAACATCTCGTACAGAACGACACCGAGCGCGTACAGGTCCGATGCAGGCCCGACCGGCCCGCCTCGCGCCTGTTCGGGGGAGAAATAGTGTACTGATCCGATAACGGTCCCTGTCTGCGTCAGCGTCGCGGCGCTGGCGGCCCGGGCGATCCCAAAGTCGGTGACCTTAACCCGGCCTTCCGGCGTGATCAAGATGTTGTGCGGCTTAATATCGCGGTGGATAAGCTGACGCCGGTGTGCCGCCTCCAAAGCCCGCGCCACCGACCGGGCGATATGGGCGGCGCGCTTGGGCGACAGCCGCCCTTCCTCCCGCAGAATCTCCTTAAGGTTGCGGCCCTGTACGTACTCGAGCACGATATAATGGACGTCGCCGGCGTGCCCGACGTCAAAGATGTTGACGACATTGGGATGAGAGAGGCTGGCCGCCGCCTGCGCCTCCTGCATGAACCGCTGCAGAAACTCGGGATCGCTGGCGAATTGGGGCCGGAGGCATTTGATGGCGACCGGCCGGTGCAGCAGCAGATCAATCGCCCGGTACACGACGGCCATTCCGCCGTCGCCGATCTTAGCTTGAATCCGGTATCGATTGGCCAGAACGGTATCGATCATCGGTTCACCTCAGCCGCCGCGAACGTGGCTTCCAAGGCGGCCAGCATGACGTCCCGGCCCACGGGTGCAGCCACTCGTCCTCCGCTGCCGCCGCCCTCGATCACGACCGCCACCGCGACCTCCGGTCGGAAAGCCGGCGCGAAGCCGATAAACCAAGCGTGAGGCTCACCGTGAGGATTTTGCGCCGTGCCCGTCTTCCCTGCCACCCGTACCCCGGCCACCGCGGCCTGCCGGGCTGTGCCGTCCTCGACGGCCAGCACCATGCCTTCCGTGACTGCCCGGGCTGCTGAGGGCGAAAACGCCGGAGGACCCAAGGGCTCAACGCGCGCAAAACGCGTGAGCCGTCCGTCCCGGGTGCGGACCTCCCGCACCAGGTGCGGACGCATCGCGACGCCTCCATTGGCGATAGCAGCCGCCACGACCGCCATTTGCAGGGGCGTCGCCACCAACTCTCCCTGACCGATGCTGATCTGCGCCAGGTCCCCCTCTCGAGTAGCAGCCGGCAGGGGCGAAACCTTCTGGGGCAGGTCGGCCAGCAGGCGCGCGCCAAACCCGACGAGACTTGCGGCCGACGCCAGTTCCCTCCCGCCCAATTGTAGACCAAGGTGGACAAAGGGTTCGTTGGAAGATGCTGCCAAGGCCCTCTGCAGCGCCTCCACTTCCGCTTGGGTTCCGACCAGGCCGGCGTCGATAGCAGCTGCCATGGTCAGCACCTTAAAGGTCGACCCAGGCGGGTATAGCCCTTGGGTGGCCCTGTTGAGCAGGGGAGCGTCAACCTCGCCCGTCCCGCCCTCGAGTAGCCGGGGAAGTTCCTCCAGTGTAAAGGCCGGATAGCTCACCATCGCCAACACCTCGCCCGTCGCCGGGCGGAGGGCGACAACCGCGCCGCGCCGGCGGCCTAGGGCGCGCTCCGCCGCGGCCTGCACCCGGACGTCGATGGTCAGCCACACGTCCTTGCCTTCCGGCCGGCGCCGCAACGGGTCTCGCCACCAGTCGGCGAGGCCGCGCTGCAGTCCTGCCAAGTCCGCGTGCAGGGCGGCTTCCACCCCGGCCAAGCCAAAACGCGGGTCCACGTAGCCCACCACATGACTGAGGCTTACCGGCCCTAGTAGGAGGCGCGTGACGCCGCCGCTCGCAGGACGCGTCTCGGCCAGCGCTTCTCCACGGCGATCAAGGATTCCTCCCCTTGACGCAAGGCCTTGCACGACGAACCGCGGGTTGTACGGATGCGTCCGCAGGTCGACCCGCACCACCTGCCAGTAGGCGAACAGTGCCAGCACTGCCGCTGCGCAGGCCACAAGCATCCACCCCGTTAAGCACACGCGGCGGGATGAAGGCGTACTGGTCCCATTCCCTTCGGACGTCACCGGCCAGCGGGCGGTGCTCCCCAAAATAAGCCCCGCCGCGGCCATGTGGGCCACGGCCGCGCTGCCGCCGTAACTGACCAAAGGGAGACCGACACCGCTCAAGGGCAGCGCTCTTACTAGCGCCGCCGCCATCCACAAGGATTGGAGCCCGACGACCAGGCCGAGCCCGGCCGCCAGCAGCCGTTCAGGTTCACCCGTGGCCCGGTGGGCGAGCCACAGTGCCCGGGCGACCAACAGCGCCAGGCCTGCCAGGACCGCCGCGGTGCCCAGAAACCCCAATTCTTCACCGATAGCCGCCAGGACGAAGTCGGTGTGGACCGCGGGGATCGTGGCCGGTGATCCGACGCCGATGCCACGACCGAGCAGCCCACCCTCGGCCAAGGCGAACAGGCCTTGTAGGGCCTGGAACCCAGCCCCAAAAGGGTCCGACCAAGGATCGATCCACGCGATGAGGCGGGTGCGAAGATGTGGAAACCACGGGCGGTCTCCCGCGGACACCACGGCGTAACCCAACCCCAGGGCCGCTGCGCTTGTCGCGGACGTCAGCAACGCGCGGCCGACGCCGCGGTGTCCGGCCGCAAGATAGGCCATCAACGCAGCGGTGGCCAATAGAAGCAGCGGGTAGCCCAGCTCACGCTGGGCGACGAGGGCAAGGGCAGCCGCCCCCGCGACGGCTAGCGTGCGCCCGACGGCCGGGACCGGGGACAGCCACCGCGCCCAGCACCAGACTAAGACCACCTTGGCCGCCTCGACGGGCTGAAATCGGACGGGTCCAAAGGCTAGCCACGATCGGGCTCCACCCGCCGCCGTCCCAAACAGTGCGGTCACTGCCAGCATCAAGATCGTCGCGCCGGCCATCCAGCCTGCCGCGCGCGGGGGCAACCGCGCCGGCTCGACCGCTGCGGCGACCACGAGCAGCACCCCGCCGGCCGCCAGCCAGCAAAGCTGCCTAAAGGCCAGCGCCGGGTCGAGACGGGACAATATGGCGAGGGACACTCCGCTCAACATCGCGACAAGGGGCAGGACGAGCCCGTCGGCTGCAGGACGCACCAGGGCCAAGGAGATATGGAGACCCGCAAACAAGAACGCGTACCCGGCAGATAAGCCGAAGCTGGTAGACCACCCTCCGTCGGTCCACCGCGACAGGGCGATCAGCGCACCGCAGGGCAAGAGCGCCGCCCACAGCAGCGAACGCTCAACGACCCTCGCCTCAATCCGGGCGCGCCACGACAACGGTGACATTGTCGATGCCCCCCCGGGCCAGCGCCAGCTGCACCAGCGCGTCGGCCGCGGCCTGGGCGGTAGAATGCTCGACCAAGACCCGGAGCATGTCGTCTTCATCCAACAAAGAACTTAAGCCGTCGGTGCACAACAGCAGGCCGTCGCCCGCTTCCAGCGGGAATTCGAGCAGGTCGATTTCCAACTCGGGGACCGCTCCGATGGCGCGCGTGAGCACATGCCGGTGGGGATGAACCCGGGCGGCCTCCTCGTCGATTTGCCCCGCCCGCAACAGCTCGGCGGCAACCGAGTGGTCCGCCGTCATCTGCCTCAGCTGTCCCTGGCGCCACAAATAAAGGCGGCTGTCCCCGACGTGGCCCACATGGACCCGTCCCGGGCACACGAGCGCTACGGTCAGGGTCGTCCCCATACCGGCCATCGAAGCGTCTTCAGTAGCCAGCTGGCGCACCTTAGCATGGGCCGCCCGCATGGCCTGCTCCAACTCTGCGGCCGGTTCGCCGGCACCAAACGGGTAGTCGCGCAGAACGGCCAGCACGGTGCCGCTGGCGACCTCCCCCGCCCGGTGACCGCCCATACCGTCGGCCACTGCCAGGAGCCCGTCCCGAACCAAATAGCCGTCTTCATTGTTCCGCCGCACCTTGCCGACGTGGGTCCTCGCGCCGACGTCCACTGCCCGCTCCCTCCGTGTCCCGCCAGCTGGCCGCCACCCGCCGCAAAAATTGCACGAGCCCTGCGAGAACGACCAGGCGGGCAACCCACACCACCAGCTCCACCGCAAGCTCACACCGGCTGCCGGCGCCGCAACTGCCCGCAGGCCGCGTCAATGTCGCTGCCGCGGGAGCGGCGGACGGTGGCGGGTATTCCCCGTCGCGTCAGTTCATCCCGAAAGCGCTTGATGACCGCGGTATCCGGTCGCTCAAACCCGGTTTCCGGCACCGGGTTAAAGGGTATCAGATTCACGTGGCAGAGCATCCCGTCCAGCAGACTCGCCAGCTTGCGGGCGTCCGCCTGCGCGTCGTTTACGTCGCGCAGCAGCACGTACTCAAACGTCACACGCCGGCGGGTGTGCTCGATGTAATCCCGACAGGCGGCCATAAGCTCCGCAATTGGGTAGCGCTGATTGATCGGTACCAGGAGGTCCCGGGTTTCGTCGTCGGCCGCGTGCAGCGACACCGCGAGCCCCACTTGCAGTTCTTCCCTAGCGAGATCCCGGATTCGGGGGACGATGCCGACGGTGGAGATGGTCAGTCGCCTGGCCCCGAGCCCAAAGCCCAGCGGGTGATTCATCAGCCGCAAAGCCCGCATGACCGAGGCGTAGTTGGCCAGAGGCTCCCCCATCCCCATCATTACGACGTTGGTGACTCGGCGTCCCGATTCCTGCTGGATGGCGGCCAACTGCCCTGCGATCTCTCCCGGCGCCAGGTTACGGATGAGGCCCAGGAGAGCCGTGGCGCAAAAACGGCACCCGATGCCGCATCCAATCTGCGACGACAAGCATGCAGTCAGTCGCTGGCCTTCGGGAATCAGGACGGCTTCGACCGTCTCGCCGTCGGCAACCCGAAGAAGGTACTTTCTCGTCCCGTCGCTGGATTCCTGAACATGGGCCACCGTGGGCGCCTCGACCGTGGCTCGCTCCGCGAGGGTCTGCCGCAGCGCCTTTGGCAGGTTGGTCATGGCTTCGAAATCGGTGACGTGGCGCCCATAGAACCACTCCATGAGCTGCCTCGCCCTGTAGGCTGGCTCACCCAACTCCTGGACGAAGGCCGTCAGCTCCTCCAAGCCCATGCCGTAGAGGTTGACTCGCTTTTCCGCCGTTGCCTTCGTCGCCGTGGTCACTGTCCCCACCCCAATCATCCGTTGCCGCAGCATGTTGCTCATTCGGCACCGGGCGTTTTCTCCCTGCGCCGTCGCCCTTGTGCGACGCTCCCGGCATCAGTTTTGCCGGTGAGACCGCCCAAGGTTGGACTTGACGCCACCAGCAGTGCGGAGCCGGAATTACCTCAGTTACGGGCTATACGGACCGAATCGTGTAACGTTACTGTAGCACAGGGAATGGAAGGGGATGGAAAGAAAGAAGACCTCACCGTCCTGGACGGGACGAGTACTCATCGTACTCCGAAGGTGAGGTCTTCCATGGAACTCCTTCAACG
>LZRQ01000182.1 GCA_002159155.1 Firmicutes bacterium ZCTH02-B6 | reverse complement strand
CTTCCCTGCCCTGTGACTCCAGGAACTTCTTGACGTAGCCGTAGGCCGTCCGGTCCGCCAAAGTCGCCGTCGTTCCGGCTCGGTAGACGTTTTCCTTGCCCAGCAGTTCCTCGGCGTACCGGTGCGCTTCGGCCTGGTATTCGCCCGAGAAGTTGAGGTCGATGTCGGGCACCTTGTCCCCGTGGAAACCCATGAACGTTTCAAAGGGAATGTCGAAGCCGTCCTTTTCCAGCTGCGTGCCGCACCGCGGACACGCCTTGTTGGGCAGGTCGACCCCCGCGCCGACGCTGCCGTCGGTGAAAAACTGCGACCACTGGCACGACGGGCAGACATAATGGGGCGGTAGCGGGTTGACTTCGGTGATCTCGCACAAGGTGGCCACCAGCGACGACCCTACCGAACCCCGGGAACCGACGAGGTAGCCGTCTTCCAAGGACTTGCGCACCAGCTTGTGGGCGATGTAGTACAGCGGCGCGTAGCCGTTGTCGATGATGGCGCGCAGTTCCCGCTCCACCCTGGCTTGTACGATCTCGGGCAGCGGGTCGCCATAGCGCGCCCTGGCACGGGTCCTGGCCATGTTCGCGATAGCATCCGCCGCTTCCGGCAAGTCCGGCGTGTGCAGGCCAGGCGGCACCGGCTCCATGACCTCGCACTCCTCGGCGACCCGGTTAGGGTTGACGATGACCACTTCCCGCGCCGTCTCCTCGCCCAAATAGGCGAACTCCTCCATCATCTCCCGGGTTGTCCGGAAATACAGCGGCGTCGGCCTATCGTCGGTGCTGAAACCGTGACCGGCCATGAGAATGCGCCGGATGATCTCGTCCTCCGGGTGGACAAAGTGGGCGTCGGATGTGGCCACGACAGGCTTGCCGAGCCGGCGGCCCAGCTCTACGATACGCCGGTTGATGTCCCGCAGAGCCTCCACATCCCGCACTTTGCCTTCCTCGATGAGGAAGCGGTTGTTGTCCACCGGCTGGATCTCCAGGTAATCGTAGAACTGCGCCCGCTCCAGCAGCTGCTCCTCGGGTTCCCCGTTGAGGATGGCCTGGTACAGCTCCCCCGCCTCGCAAGCGGAGCCTATAATTAGACCTTCCCGGCGCTTTGCCAGCTCCTCTCGGGGAATCCGCGGGTTGCGGTAAAAGTAGTACAGATGGGACAAGGATACAAGCTCGTAGAGGTGGCGCAGGCCCTGCCGGTTTTTGGCCAGGATGATGATGTGATAAGACCGGCTGCGGGCATCGGGGTCGTCGACGAGATAGCCTTCCACGCCGTAAATTAGCTTGACGCCCGCAGCTTTTGCCGCCTGATAAGCTTCGGGAAACGCGTGTACGACCCCGTGGTCGGTGATGGCGACCGCCGCGTGGCCCCACGCCGCCGCCTGCCGAATGGCCGCCACGGTATCGGCCGCCCCGTCCAGGCTGCTCATCTTGGTGTGGAGGTGGAGCTCCACCCGCTTTTCAGGCCAATCGTCGATGCGCCGCGGCAGTTCCGAGCGCACGATGTCTTCCGCGGTCAAGACGAGTTCGTGGGAAAAGCGATCAAACTCCACCCGTCCCCGGATCTTGACGCCAGTGCCGGGCGGCAGTGGCTCGTTCAACGGCGAGTCGCTGCGGGCGAACGCCTTCACGGTGATGGAGTCCGTGTAGTCGGTAAGGTCGAAGCTGATAAGCTGGCCGCCCCGCACCGGCCGCGCTTCCCAAGTCATCACTTCGCCGACGACGATGACTTGCCGGCGGTCTTCCTTGACCTCCTTAAGCGGGATCGGGTCACCCGAAAACTCCTTGCCCAAGAGCGCGTTGCCGTTGCCGCCGTTGGCCTTCGCCTTCCCGTTGCCGTTCTTTGCGGCCGGCACCGGCGGCGGGGGCGGGGCAGCCGCCAGCGCCAAGATTCGCTCCATATAGTCGTCGTAGGAGTCTTCATCATATCCGGCCTCGTCAGGGTGCTCGAGACCGTCGGCTGCCCGCCGATCGCGCTCGTCTTCTCTGGCCCACGGGAGCGATGCGTCCTCAAACCCGCGATCCTCTGCGGCTGCCTTACCGGACGCCCCGGAGCCGTCCCCGCTATCATCTGACGCGGGCAGTAGGCGGATCCGCTTCACTCCTGGCGCCATGGCCAGAAGCCGCGCTTCCACCTGCTCGACGACCGGCTGACTTAAGACGCCCGCCTCGACGTCGATAAACAAGCGCCACTCGCCGGCCGACGTATCCACTTCGATCCGCTCCAGCCGAACGGTGGCCGGACCGCGGCCCGTCGCCGCCAAGTTGGCTTCGAGAGCCTCCTCCAGCGGCGCCGCGTGCCCAGGCTCAATGACGCAGATGCCCATGGGCTCACCTCAGGCGAAAACTAGCGAACAGACTTGAGGATTTCCCAGTACATACGCATCCGGGCCCGGAAGCCCCGCCATAGGCCAGCCTTCTCTTCCTTCATCACCTGGGCGAGGCCCGGCAGCGGCACCTTGACGACCCGCAGCCGGTGCTTCTCCGCGTAGCGGGACAAGGCCACCTCAACGCCAAATCCGGTCTGCTCAAGCTCCGGGATATCCTCTATGACCTCCCGGCGGATGGCCCGTTGACCCGAAAGGAAAGGCGCCAGGCGCTGCGCAAGGTCGGTCGCAAGGCGCCCGTGGTCAAACACGCCTAAGGTCATGTCCGCCTCGCCGCGGACCACCGGCTCCACGAGAGCGCGGAGGTGCGTGTAACGCAAGCCGACCAGGTCGGCGTCGAGGAATAAGATGATCGAAGCGTCCGTGTGGCGGACGCCAGCCATCATCGCTCCGCCCTTGCCCACATTGCGGGGGAGCTCGACCACTTTCACCTGAAACCGGCGAGCCACTGCGGCGGTGTCATCCTCGCACCCGTCGCAGACGACGATCACCTCGTTGATAACGGGGCTCCGTACAACCGGCCGCAAAACCCGGGCGATATTCGCGGCCTCGTTGTAGGCGGGAATGACAGCGGCCACCTTCACCGCGCCCACACTCCAAGCGCTCGCCTTACTCACAGCCATAGTCGCTCATTACGCTTGCGGCGTGTTGTCTTCGATCCACGCCACGACCCGCTGGACGGTGGCGTCGAGGGGCACCCGTTCCTCCATGCGCCCATCGCGGCTCTTGAGCTCTACCTGGCCTTCCTTAAGCGCCTTAGGGCCGATGGTAATGCGCAGCGGGAAACCGAGCAAGTCGGCGTCCTTGAACTTGACACCGGCCCGCTCGTCCCGGTCGTCGAGGACGACTTCGACGCCGGCCGCGCTGAGCTCCTCGTAAAGCTGCTCCGCCGCCTCCCGCTGTTGCTTGTCCTCGTACATCACTGGCACGATAATCACGTGGTACGGCGCCACGCTGACGGGCCAGATAATGCCGTGATCGTCGTGGTGCTGCTCGATGATGGCCGCCATGGTGCGGCTCACCCCGATGCCGTAGCACCCCATCACGATGGGCCGCGCCTGTCCCTGCTCGTCCAGGTACGTTGCGCCGAGGGCCTGCGAGTACTTCGTTCCCAGTTTAAAGATTTGTCCAACCTCGATACCCCGGGCAGACGCCAAGGTGCCACCGCAACGAGGGCACGGCTCCCCAGCTGTCACGGTGCGAATGTCGGCTACCACGTCCGCCTGCCAATCCCGGCCCGGCTGCACGTGGCGCAAATGCGTGTCGACGGCGTTGCCGCCCGCCACCGCATCCTCGACCGCCAACGCCCACGGGTCGGCAATGATGCGCACGCCCTTAAGGCCGACAGGTCCAGCAAAACCGACGGGTGCTCCGGTCACCCGCTCCACCACCGCCGCCCCTGCCATAGTGAGGGTCGTGGCCCCTAGCACCCGCTTGAGCTTTACCTCGTTGAGCTCGTGGTCTCCCCGCACGACGGCCGCGACGGGCTGGCCATCCGCTTCATAAATCAGCGTCTTGACAACTCGATCGGGAGCGACGCCCAGGAACCTCGTCAGCTCGTCCAGCGTACGCACGTTGGGAGTGGCAACGGGCTCGAAAGGCGGCACCGCGCTCCCGGGCCCCGCAGGAGCCGGTGCGACCGATTCGGCTTTTTCGGTGTTGGCAGCGTAATCGCAGCTGGTGCAGTACACCACCGCCGCCTCGCCAGCCTCGGCGAGCACCATAAACTCGTGGGTCACGTCGCCACCGATCGCACCGGAGTCCGCCTCGACCGCCCGGGTCGTGAGCCCGACGCGTCGGAAGATGCGCGTATAGGCGTCGTACATCTTCCAATAGCTCTGGTCGAGGCCCGCCTCGTCCCGGTCAAAGGAGTAAAGGTCTTTCATGATAAACTCCCGGCCGCGGATAACGCCGAACCGCGGTCGGATCTCATCGCGGTACTTATTCGCAATCTGGTACAGCAGCAACGGCAGCTGGCGGTACGAGCGGACGTCGGCCCGGACCAGCGCCGTGATCAGCTCCTCGTGGGTCGGGCCAAGGCAAAACTCGCGCCCGTTGCGATCTTTGAGGCGAAACATCTCCTCGCCGTACTCATCCCACCGGCCCGTCTCGCGCCACAACTCCGCGGGCTGGACGATGGACATGAGCAACTCCTGGCCGCCCTTGGCGTCCATCTCCTCACGAATAATTTCCATGATCTTGCGGAGCACCCGCCATCCGAGCGGAAGGTAGGTATACATGCCGGCCGCTGTTTTGCGCATCATTCCGGCCCGCAGGAGCAACTGGTGGCTCGGGATTTCCGCCTCCCCGGGGGTTTCCCGCAAGGTCGGCGCCAGAAGCTGCGACATGCGCATGGGAAGTCCTCCTTGTTTCCCAACCGAAAGAATCCAATCCGCCAAATCGAACCCGCCCATGTCAGGCTCGCCGTACGGCTCAGCCGAACAGGCGCGTGAGGTCCAGGTAGAAGACGAACGCCATCAGGGCCAGGAGCAACGTTAGCCCCACAAACTGGGCCATGCCCTGGTGCTCCGGCGACAGCGGTCGGCCCCGGACGGCCTCGATTAAGAGGAACAACAGCCACCCACCATCCAATACCGGGACCGGGAGCAGGTTGACGAGGCCCAAGTTGACGTTGAGCACCGCGGCGAACAGAAGCAGGTAGCCGATGCCCGAACGGGCCGACTCGCCCAGCCCCACCACGATGCCAATGGGGCCGGTCACACTGTCCCGCACCTGTTGGGCGGATGTCCTGCCCGTGACGATGCCACCGAGCCACCGCAAGAGGGATACGGTCCACTCCCAAGTGTCCCTAGCGGCGCGCGCAACGGACTCGCCCAACGGAAGGCGCTCCTTGCCCGCAGTCCCACCACCCATGACCGTCACGCCGATGAGGACGCGCCCGGTCTCCCCATCCCGTGTCGCATGCACGGGCAGATCGAGGCGCTCGCCGCCTCGCTCCACGGTCACCGTTACGGTCTGGTCGGGATACTGCTGCAAGGTGCCGCTAAGCTCAGCCAAATTGCTCACCGGCTGGCCTTCCACCGCCACGATCCGGTCCCCCGGCAGGAGGCCCGCGGCTTCAGCCGGGCTGCCGGGCATGACGTCGGCTACCGCAAAGGGCACGGTGATGGCCGCGTAAAAGACGACCAAAAGAAGAAATGCCAGCACGAAGTTGGCCAACGGCCCCGCCGCGATAATGGCCATGCGCTGCCACAACGGCTTGCGCTGGAAACTGCGCTCGTCGTCAGGCGCGACCTCCTCCTCCGGATCCGGCGCTGGGTCCATGCCGGCCAGCTTGACGAAGCCGCCCAGCGGAAAGATGCGGACAGAATAGCGGGTCTCGCCCCGTTTCCACTGCACCAGCGCACGCCCAAACCCGATGGCAAACTCATGCACCTTGACACCGGCCCGGCGAGCTACGACGAAGTGCCCCAACTCGTGAAAGAGGACAATGGTACCGAAGACCACCGCGAAGGGCAGTACCCAATCGACGAACCAGTTCCAGAGGATCAGTGGGTTCACAAGCGGGCTCTCCTCTCTGGGGCCAGGCCGCGGCGGGACTCAAATCGCCAGCGCCGCGCCGGCCGTGTGGGCGACACGCCGTGCCCAGGCGTCCGCCTCCAGGATGGCCGTCAACTCCGCTCCCTGGGGCTCGTGTTCGTCCATGACCGCCTCCACCAGGCGGGGGATATCGGTAAAGCCGATGCGACCCTGCAGGAACAGCTCCACCGCGACTTCGTTCGCGGCATTGAGCACCGCGGGCATCGTGCCGCCGGCACGCGCGGCCGCGTAGGCCAGATCCAGCGCCGGAAACCGCGTCCGGTCAGGCGGCGCAAACGTCAGACTGCCCACCTCGGCCAGGGATAACCCCCGGACCGGGCTGGAAGCCCGCTCGGGATACAAGAGCGCGTATTGGATTGGAATGCGCATGTCCGTGGGACCCAGGTGCGCCAAAATGGAACCGTCGACCAACTCGACGCACGAGTGCACGATACTCTGCGGGTGAACCACCACGTCAATGCGATTCAGCGGCACCCCAAACAACCAGTGCGCCTCAATGACCTCCAGACCCTTGTTCATCAAGGTCGCGGAGTCAATGGTCACCTTGGCCCCCATGCGCCACGTGGGGTGACGCAGGGCTTGCTCGGGCGTGACCCGCTGCAGCTCCTCCAGGGGCGTGTCCCGGAAGGGCCCGCCCGACGCGGTCAGGATAAGCCGGGCCACGGCCTCGGGCGCCTCCCCCTGCAAGCACTGGAAGATCGCGCTGTGCTCGCTGTCCACCGGCAATAGCCGTGCGCGGGATCTTTTGGCGGTGTCCATGACCAAGGGGCCCCCCGCCACCAGCACTTCCTTTGTGGCCAGGGCCACGTCCTTGCCCGCCTCCAGGGCCGCCAAGGTCGGCACCAGTGCCCGCGCCCCCACCATGGCCATCACAACCAGGTCCAAGTCCGGGCGCGTCACCAGCTCCACCAGCGCGTCCGGTCCCGCGGCAACGGTCACGTCCCCGCGTCCTCGGGCCACGAGGGCTTCCCTGAGGTCCTGGGCCGCCTCCGGTTGTTCCATAACGACGTGGGACACCGACTCCGTCACTTGCGCGAGCATCGGCTCCACGC
>LZRQ01000181.1 GCA_002159155.1 Firmicutes bacterium ZCTH02-B6 | reverse complement strand
CGCGCCGCAGGGGATAGGAGTCGCACGCAGTTTGGAGAAACGGCTTGTAGTCGCCATCGACGGGCCGGCGGGTGCCGGCAAGAGCACCGTCGCCCGCAAGGTGGCGGAGGCGTTGGGCTATTTGTATATCGACACAGGCGCAATGTACCGGGCTTTGACCCTGGCGGTGCTGCGGGCTGGAGCGCCGGTAGACGACGCGGCGGCCGTAACCGCCGTCGTGCAGCGCTGCCGGGTGAGTCTCGCGCCAGGACCCAACGGAAACAGGGTGTTTCTTAACGGCGAGGAGGTGACGGGCGAGATCCGCACCCTCGCCGTTTCCAATGCGGTCTCCCAGGTGGCCGCGATTCCTGCCGTGCGCCAGCACCTGGTGGAGCTACAGCGGCAGCTGGCGCGAGCGGGAGGTGTGGTCATGGACGGCCGCGACATCGGCACGGTCGTCCTGCCCAACGCGGACCTCAAGATTTTTCTCACCGCCTCGCTGGAGGAGCGGGCCCGCCGCCGGTACCGCGAAACCCAAGCCCTTGGTCACGGTTCGAATCTAGAAGAGATCCGCAAGAATCTCGAGGAGCGGGACCGGCTCGACTCGGGCCGCGCGACGTCCCCGTTGCGCATCGCCGAGGACGCCGTCGTCATCGATACCACTGACTGGTCGATCGAGCAGGTGGTCACCCACGTGCTGCGCCTGTGCCGGAGGAGGCTCGAGGCGTGCTGTACCGAGTAGCCAAAGGCGTGTTGCGGCCCTTCTTCGGCTGGTATTTCCACTGGCGGCTGGAAGGGTTCCACCACCTGCCGGTGACGGGACCGGCCATTGTCACCGCCAACCACGTCAACTACCTGGATCCGCTCGTCATCGGGGCGGCGCTGCCCCGCACCGTTCACTTCATGGCTAAACACGAGTTGTTTGAAAACTGCGTTCTGGCGTGGATACTGCCCCGGGTGCATGCGTTCCCAGTTAAGCGCGGGCAGCCCGATCGACAAGCGATCCGCCGGGCGCTGGACATCTTAGCCGCCGGCGAAGTGGTCGCCATATACCCCGAGGGGACCCGCAGCGAAACCGGGGAATTGCAGGATATGCACGGCGGCGCCGCCATGATCGCGTTGAAGTCGGGCGCGCCCGTGGTGCCGCTGGCCGTAATCGGCCTGGAAATCGCTATGGACGCTGGGCAGCGCCGCTGGCCGCGGCGCACGCGGGTCACATTGAAGATGGGCCCGCCGATTACGTTTCCGCCGGTGGACCGGCTTGACCGCGCTACCTTGCGCGGCGCGAGTCAGGAAATCCAGCGGGCCATTGTGGCGCTGCTGCCCGCGGGGAACGGGAAGAGCCGCACTCGGGCGGATTCCCATGGCAAACCTGATAACGGTTCCGCCGTCCGGAAAGGCTACGCGGCGGGAGGAAAAGAGGTCTAAAAAGAGAGCAACGCCAGTAAAGGAGGCTAATTTTCAGCAGGGATTTCCGTCTTGGGACCGAAGTACTCAGGGGTTGTAGTCTTTTTTGTTGATGGTGGATCAGGGGGATGGAAAGCGTATGACTGACTACCCGGAAGACAAGCATCAAGAGGAGCCCACACAGGTTACGGACAACGGCCGGGCCGCTCCCGAAGCGGACGCAGTCAAACAATACGATGAGACGCTGAAACCTCTTGCTCCTGGCGATATCGTCGAGGGCCGGGTGGTCCATGTCGGCGGCGACGAAGTGCTGGTGGACGTGGGCTACAAGACGGAAGGGCGGATCCCCGCCAGCGAGCTGGGCCTGCGCCCTGGGCAGACGCCGCAGGATGTCCTGCGCGTGGACGACAACATCGCCGTCCAGGTGCTCCGCGTTGATGAAGGGGAAGGCACGGTTGTGCTCTCGAAGCGCCGCGCGGACGAGCGGCAGGCCTGGGAGCGGTTGACGGCCAAGTTCGCGGCCGGCGAGCCCGTTGAGGGTGAGGTGACCGCACGGGTCAAGGGCGGCCTGTTGGTGGACCTGGGCGTGCGGGGCTTCGTGCCGGCTTCCCACGTGGACCGCACTTTCGTGGACAACTTGGAGCAGTACGTCGGGCAGCGGCTTCGCTTCCGCATTCTGGAGCTGGACCGGCAAAAGCGCAACGTGGTTTTGTCCCGGAAAGAGCTGCTCGAGGAGGAGTTGGCCCGGGCTAAGGAGCAGGCCTTCTCCCAGCTGCAGGAGGGGCAGGTCGTCACCGGGGTCGTGCGCCGGCTGACGGACTTTGGTGCCTTTGTGGACATTGGCGGCGGGGTCGAAGGCCTGTTGCACGTGTCCGAGATGGCTTGGAGCCGGGTGCGCCATCCCCAGGATGTTCTCCACGAAGGCCAAGAGATCAAGGTAAAGATCCTGGGCATCGATCGCGAACGGGAGCGCATCTCCCTGAGCCTGAAGGAGACGCAGCCCGATCCTTGGAGCACGGTGGCTGACCGCTACTCGGTGGGTCAGGTCGTCGAAGGCGAGGTCACCCGGATCGTCGATTTCGGCGCCTTCGTGAAGCTCGAGGACGGAATTGAAGGGCTTGTACACATTTCCCAGCTCGCGGACCGGCGGGTCGAAAATCCGTCGGAGGTCGTGCAGCCCGGCCAGCGGGTGAAGGTCAAGATCGTTAACCTGGATCCGGCCGCCCGCCGCATCGGCCTCAGCATCCGCGCTGCCCAACCCAAGGAGACCAAGCCACAGGAAGAGACGCCGGTCTCCTACTCGGATCCCGGTCCGGAGGGCGTCACCATCGGCGACGTGGTGGAAGGCTTGGGCGAGCTCCTTGAGCGTACACAGCGTGACGCGGAGTAGAGCCGGCGGCTGCTAATCCGCATCGTGAAAACCGTAAATGACAGGCCCGCTGCCGCCGGCAGCGGGCCTCTTCGCGCGCCCGGCCGGGGCATGCAGCACGTATTGCCCGGGAGAGGCAGGGGCACGCTAGCCGCCGGAAGGAGTGAGCGGGCGTGCCCTTAGGCTTGATCATCGTACTGGTCGTGGCGGCCCTGGTTTTCTTCGGGGCGGCTCACCGGGTGCTGGACCGGATGCGACTTACCGACGCCCAGGCGCTGGTCATCCTCGGGCTGATCATCGCGGGCAGCTTCTTTGACATCCCGATAACCCGTGGCCGCACAAGCGTGACCGTTAACGTCGGCGGGATCATCATACCGGCGGCACTGGCGCTCTACCTTTTGGCCCGGGCCGGCACCGCGTGGGAGCGGACGCGTGCCGTCCTCGCCAGCGTCGTCACGGCACTGGCCGTCTGGGGCATGGCACAGCTCACCGATTTTGGGCCCCACGGTGGCCGTACCCCCGTCTTGGACCCACTGTGGCTGTTTGCTCTAGTGGGCGGCGTCGTGGCGTACCTGTTTGGGCGCTCCCGGCGGGCGGCATTCGTGGCCGGCACCCTTGGGCTCATCCTGTACCAGTTGCTCGAATGGGCCATTAACACGCCGGCTCCCGGCCAGGCGAGTACGCTGGCTCTCGGCGGCGGCGGCTTTTTTGATGCCGTCGTCTTGGCCGGGGTCGTCTCCGTCGGTCTTGCGGAGCTAATCGGCGAGACCCGGGAGCGTCTCCAGGGCGGTCCAGACACAGACAGGCCCGCGCGCCTGCGGGAGGCGCTCGCGGGTGGACCGGCCAGCGGCTCCTCGGGGGACGACCACGCCGCTGGCCCGGCGGAGGGCGAGCCGGGAGGTGACGAGCGTGGCTAAACTGTCTGCGTTAGGACGGATGGCTCTATGGGCGTGGGTAGCGGTTCTCGCGTGGGCGCCCCCGGCTTCAGGACAGCGGATTGACTGGGAGCAAATGTTTGACGATGGCGTCGGTCACCGTAGCGCCGACGGCTACTACACATGGCGGGACGAGGCGGGCGACATTATCACCTACACCGCTCTCGCGCCTGCCGTGGGCGACACCTACATCACGGCCGACAATCGACTGTACGAGGTTGTCGAGGTCGGAGAAGACCGGACCGTGCGGGCCGAGTTTCGCGAGGAGGTCGAACTGCCCCGGGTGGCGGGCGAGGTGGCGACTGCACCCGCAGTCCGGCAGTTGGCCGGCTTTTCGTGGCTTGGCCGCTGGCTAGCCGCAGCGGTGGAGCTGGTCCAGGCGCGGGATCGTTCGGCCGAGCCGGGGCCCATTGGCATCTACCACAGCCACAACGCGGAGTCTTACGTTCCCGACTCGGGCGACGAGTTCAAGGAACCCCACGGTGACATCTTGGAGGTCGGGCGAGCGCTCAAGGAAGCCCTCGAGGAACAAGGCTACCGGGTGATCTGGTCGGACCGGAGCCACTTGCCCCATGACGGTGGGGCATACCAGCGCTCCCGGGCGACGGTACGGGAGCTGTTGGAGCAGGGAGTGGTGGCCCTGATCGACGTTCACCGGGACGCAATCCCGGCCGAGCAGTACCGGGATGTGGTCGCAGGCGAGGAACTGACCAAAGTGCGCCTGGTGGTCGGCCGGCAGAACCCTAACCGGGAGGCAAACCTGGAGCTTGCCAAGCGCATCAAGGCGGTCGCGGATGAGCGGTATCCGGGTCTCGTCAAGGGAATTTTCAACGCCCGGGGCAACTATAACCAAGACGTTGGGCCCCGGACCATCCTCATGGAGTTTGGCACCCATGAGACGAGCCTGGAGGAGGCCGTCCGCGCCGCCAAGCTGATGGCCGAGGTGTACCCCGCAGCCGCGGGTCTGGCACCGGGCACGGCACAACAGGCCGACCGCCAGATCGGCGGGGCGGGCTGGCGCAGTGCGTTTTGGGTCTTGCTTGTTGCCCTCGGTGCGGCCTTCGGATACCTCTGGATCAATGAAGGCAGCCCGCAGGCCGCATGGACGCGCCTCAAGGGATTTTTCCGCCGTGAGGCCGGACGACTCGGGACAGGCTCCGGCGGGGAGGACGACGGGCAGTGAGGCGAGCCGTACTGGACGGGGAGGGGAGTCTGTGGAAATGGTGCCGCCCGTCGCCGCAGGCGTGATGGCGGGCACCCTTGCACGGCTGTTGCTCCTGCGCCGTGACTACCGGCAGTTTCCGAGCTATCCGCAGGGTTACACCATTCACCTTTCCCTCGGCTTCATCGCGGCCGCCTTAGGCGCCATCGCCCCGCCGGCCATCGCTACCGGCGACTTGGCGGCCGCGTCCTTCTTAGCGCTGGCGGCTACCCAGTTCCGTGAGGTGCGGGCGGTGGAGCGTGAGTCGCTGCGGAACATGGAGCCGACCGAGCTCGTTCCCCGGGGTGCCGCCTACATCGAGGGCATCGCTCGTGTCTTTGAGGCTCGCAATTACCTCGCGATGGCCACGGCTCTGCTGGCAAGCTTGGCCGGTGTCGTCGGCCTGCGGTGGGGTGCGTGGTGGTCGCTGGGGTGTGGCCTTGCCACGGGCTCGGTTGCCGTGGCCCTCGTTCAGGGGCTCATGTCAGGCCAGCGCGTGGGAGACATCGCCATCGTCAAGCCAGCGCGGGTTGAATTTGACGGGCCTATCCTGACGGTAGCCGGGGTCCAGATCATGAACGTCGGTCTACCGGCCGCCCGGGAGCGCTACTTGCAAGAGGGCCTGGCGGTCGTCATACGGCCCAAAGACGCCAACGCCCGCGCCACATTGTCCAACCTGGGCCAGCGACAGGCGATCACCCACGAAGTGGCCATGCTGCTTGGGATCAAGATGGACGTGGACGAGCCTGAGTTTACGCCCATCGCCCGCCAAAATCCGGCTACAGGCGAGGTGGTGCTGGCCATCGTGCCGTTGCTGAGGGACGAACGGGCGTTGGTGCGGGCGGTGGAGTACGTGCCGGTGCTGGAAGGCACCGTGCGCAAGCCCGTGGCATCGGGATTGTGGCCGCCCGATTTGGCTCAGCTTGAAGGAGTGCCGAAGGCATGAGCTCCGGGGAAAGCCGCATCGTTGCCGTGGTCACCCTGCGCCGTGACGTCCAGGCCGGCGGTGTCCCGGTGTTTCCCGTCGCCGACGAGACCGAACGGGATCAGGTCGCGCTCCTGCTCGCCAAGCTCCTGCGCGGCACTATCCACGATCTACGCAATGGGTCCTACGTCATCGTTCGGCATTGAGCCCGGTCTTGGGAAACCGCCTGCGGCGGGTCCGCGGGAACCGGTGCGCGTCGTGTACACTTGCTACGGCGGCACCCACTCCTCACCGGTGGCGGCTGCCATTCATCTCGGCCGGTTGCCGAGGGACCGAGTGCCTTCCTCGGGCGAACTGCTGGCTGTCCCCGGGTTTGATCGGGCGGAAGGCGACTGCCGGGGCCGGCTGGTCCCGGTCGGCGCGGACCGGTGGGGCAACCCAGTCTACGTGCTCCCGCGGGGCGCGCTATCCCTGATGGTGGTACACCGCCTACTTTCAGGGGCATTGGCCATGGCTGGCCGCGACGACATGCCGGTGCTGCTGGTGGATACCCTCGCGTGCCTCAATTGGCCCATGCGCGTCGGGGGGTTCCTCAGTCGACGGTTGCACCTCGTCCCCGCCGGACGCCCGCTGGTCACCTGGGGAACGCGGCGAGCCTACCACTGCCTGGTCGGCTTAGTGGAGCAAGTGGAGGCCGTTTTGGCTGGGCAGATGCCGGGCACGACAGCGCGCCAAGGCGAATCATTGTCCGAGAGGGACCTGCGGCCGGACACATGTGAGTCAATAGTACTGGGGCATTCCCCGATTGCGGTGGATCGTGCGGATACGAATTGAAAGGATGGATGGCGCGAGCCGTAAAGGCCCCGGGCGGTACCGCCCGGGGCGCGGGGCTGGAAAAAGAAGGGACGAGAAGCCGGTCTTCCGAACGTGTTGTATCGGCCAAAAACACCACAGGAAGGGGCTTCTCGTCATGAACGAACTTCGCAAGCAACTCGGCTTTTCCCTGCAAGAACTGGAGGCCGGGCTTTTCACGTGGATGGCTCGCCAATTTGCCGACGTGCTGGTGAAGGCCTTGGAGCAAATCGACGGTTGGCTGGCCGAACAGCGGGACCGGCGTCGCTTTCGCATGCGGGACATGCAGCCACGCGCGCTGCAGACGCTGTTTGGCGTCGACCTCACGTTTCGCCGCCGAAGATACCTGGATCGGCAGACGGGC
>LZRQ01000180.1 GCA_002159155.1 Firmicutes bacterium ZCTH02-B6 | reverse complement strand
GGGTGGAATTGGCTGGCCACAAAGAACGGGTGATCGGGCCGTTCGATGACTTCTACCCGCTTGCCATCCGCGGATGTGGCGGCAATCACGATTCCCGCCTCTTGCAGCCGCTCCCAGTACGCCGGGTTCACCTCGTAACGGTGGCGATGCCGCTCGTGAAACACGGTAGAGCCGTAAAGCTTGGCGGTAAGACTGTCCGGGCGAGCGCGGCACTCGGACCGTCCGAGGCGCATGGTGCCGCCCAGGGCGTCCAACCCTTGCTGATCCGGCATGAGGTCCACCACCGGATGCGGCGTGTCCGGGTCAAACTCCCGGCTGTGGGCCCCATCCAATCCCGCCACGTACCTGGCAGTGTCCACGACGGCCAACTGCATCCCGAGGCACAAGCCCAAATACGGCACCCCGTGCTCTCTCGCCCAGCGGATGGCCGCGATTTTGCCCTCGATGCCGCGCGACCCAAACCCGCCCGGCACGAGGATACCGTCCACATCCGCCAGCAGCGCTTCTGGTCCCTGTGCCTCCACCTCTTCCGCGGAAACCCACTTTACATCCACAGCCGCCCCGTGGTGCGCCGCCGCGTGGGTCAGCGCTTCGCACACGCTCAAATACGCGTCGGGCAAAGACACGTACTTGCCCACCAGGGCCACGCGCACCCGATGCTTGGGGTTGCGGATGCGCTCGACAATGGCCCGCCACTCCCGCAGGTCCCGCTCGCCGACAGGCAAGCGCAGCCGCTCGAGCACCAGCGTATCCAGACCTTCCTGCTCGAGCAAAAGCGGCACTTCATAGATAGTTTCCGTATCCACGTTGGGAATGACCGCTTCAGGCGATACATCGCAGAACAGGGCGATCTTTTCCCTGATATCCCGGGAGAGCGGCCGCTCGGCCCGGCATACGATGATGTCGGGCTGGATGCCGATACTGCGCAGCTCCTTGACGCTGTGTTGCGTCGGCTTAGTCTTGAGCTCGCCGGCCGCGCGCACGTAAGGAACTAGGGTGACGTGCACATACAGGCAGTTGTCCCGGCCGAGCTCGGTCCGGAGCTGCCGGATAGCTTCCAAGAAGGGCAAGCTCTCGATGTCGCCCACCGTGCCGCCGACCTCGACGATGACCACGTCGAGATCTGGCCGGCTTTCCGCCACGTGCCGGATATGGGCCTTGATTTCGTTGGTGACGTGCGGAATGACCTGGACCGTGCCGCCGAGAAAATCGCCCCGGCGCTCCTTGGTCAATACCGACCAGTAGATGCGGCCAGCGGTCACGTTGTTGACGCGGCTCAAATCTTCATCGATGAACCGCTCGTAGTGGCCCAGGTCCAGGTCGGTTTCCGTGCCGTCCTCGGTGACGAACACCTCGCCGTGCTGCAAGGGGCTCATGGTGCCGGGATCGACGTTGATATACGGGTCCATCTTGACGATCGTCACCGAGAGGCCGCGGCTTTTGAGCAGTCGGCCCAAAGAGGCCGCGGTAATCCCCTTGCCGAGGCCCGACACAACCCCGCCCGTGACAAAGATGAATCGCGTCATGGTATGAGTCCCTCCTTGACATCGCCCCGGCAAGCCGGGGCAGCGGCCAGCCCAGCCCTCGCGAGTCGCTCTCGATGCGCTGTCGAGCACTTGCGGCCGCGCCAAAGCGCCACCGCACGGCAGGGACCGGCTTGCCGGTCGTCCCCGCCGAGGCGGTGTGCCACCGAAGGAGAACTACATCTCCTCCGGCGCGTTGATCCCCATGATGGCCAAGGCGTTGGCCAACACCTGCCGCGTCGCCGCGCACAAGGCCAGCCTGGCCCCACTGAGGTCGGGATCTTCGCCCAACACGCGGCAGTGGGTGTAGAAGGAATGGAACCCCGACGCCACCTCGTGGGCGTAGCGGGTCAGGCGGTGCGGCTCCCGCCGGACGGCAGCCAGCTCCACCTCATCCGGAAACTCTGCCAGCTTGCGCACGAGCTCCCGCTCGGGTTCCTCCACGAGCCGCTCCAAGGGGGCATTGTCCAGCACCTGCTCCACCGCGAACCCTGCCGCCTCGGCCTGCCGAAAAATGCTGCAGATGCGCGCGTGGGCGTACTGGACGTAATAAACAGGATTGTCGCTGGTCTGAAGATTGGCCAGGTCCAGGTCGAAGTCAAGCTCCGAGTCGGTAGAACGCATGAGGAAGAACCAGCGGGCCGCGTCCACACTGACTTCCTTGAGGAAGTCGGACATGGCCACAAACTCGCCCCGGCGCTTGGACATGCGCACCTCCTGCCCGCCCCGCACCAGGTGCACCATCTGCAGGTAGATGATTTCCAGTGCGTCCGGGTTGAAGCCGAGCGCCGCCAAAGCGGCCTTGAGCCGCACGTGATAGCCGTAGTGGTCCCGGCCCAGCAGGTTGATCAGGTGATCGTACCCGCGCTCAAACTTGTTGACGTGGTACGCCACGTCCGGCACGATGTAGGTGAAGTTGCCGTCCCGCTTGACCAGCACGCGGTCTTTGTCGTCGCCAAACGTGGTGCTCCGGATCCACACGGCCCCGTCCGCCTCGTACGCATGGCCTGCCTCTCGCAGCCGTGCCACGACCGTCTCCGGCCCGCGCGCGGCCCGCACCTCGCTCTCATGAAACCAGCGGTCAAACTCCACCCGGTAGCCGCGCAGCACGGCCTTCTGCCCGTCGACGATGCGCTCCACGGCGAAGCGGGCCAGTCGGTGCAGCCACGCCTCGTACGCCGGATCATGACGCCACTTCCGGGCCGGCGCTGCGGGCTCCTCGTCGTCGCCTTCCACGTCGGCACTTGGCGTGCGCGCGGGTTCCGTTGCCCCGTCACCCGCCCACGGAGGCGGTCCTTGCGGCCGATCGTCCGCCCCGTGCTGGGAGATGTACTCGCGGGCAATATCGACCAGGTATTCCCCGGGATACGCGCCTTCGGGCAGCTCCGCGTTTTCCCCCAAAAGCTGCCGCACCCGCACGTCCATGGCGGCCCCCAGCATGCGCACTTGGTTTCCCGCGTCGTTGACGTAGAACTCCCTATCGACCTCAAAACCTGCCCACGCCAATACTTCGGCCAACACGTCGCCGACCGTCGCGTGGCGGGCGCTGACGACGTTCAAGGGGCCGGTAGGGTTGGCGCTGACAAATTCCACCAGCACCCGCTGTCCGCGCCCGACGTTGACTTTGCCAAACTCGGGTCCGGCGGACAGGATCCCGCGCAGTGCGGCAGCAAGCCATTCATCTTTGAGGTAGAAATTGATGAAGCCGGGCCCCGCCACCTCGGCCCGCTCGACAAACGTTCCCCGGGCCTCGAGATGACGCACCACGGCTTCTGCGATCTGACGCGGGGCGGTTCGGGCTTCCCGGGCCAGCACCATGGCGGCGTTGGTAGCCCAGTCACCGTGGGCACGATCCTTAGGCCGCTCCACCTGGATGTCCGCGGGCGTCACGTCGCGGCCGAGGGACAACTCGCCGGCTGCCTTGGCCCGGTTCAATCCATCCGCCACCAGCTGCTGGATTTGCGCCCGTACCTGGGCCGCCACGTTCATTGCCGTCCACTCCCAAAACCGAGGATCGCTTCCCGCACCACCTTCGCCGCCAAAATGGCGGTGATGTCGCTTGCATCTTGGGGCGGGCACACTTCCACCACGTCCATCGCCACCACCTGCAGCTCCCGCAGGCGGTGGACGGCCGCGAGCAACTCGCCGGGGGTTACGCCGCCGGGTTCGGGCGTTCCCGTGCCCGGCGCGAAGCCAGGATCGACGACGTCAATGTCAATGGTCAGGTAAATAGGCCTGCCGGCCAGCTGCGGGAGTATCCGCTCCAGCGCCGGCAAAAGCTGCAACGGGTGAAAGCGGCTATGCACACGGCCAAAAGCAAACTCTTCGCGCGTCCCGGAGCGAATGCCGAGCTGGAAGACGCGGTCAAACCCAATGAGTTCACCGATGCGGCGCATGACCGTCGCGTGGGAGTGCCGCACTCCCACGTAATCATCGCGCAAGTCGGCATGAGCGTCAAACTGGAGGACGACCAGGTCCGGAAAGCGGTGGCGCACCGCCCGCACCGTCGCCAGGGTCAGCAGGTGCTCACCGCCGAGGATGATGGGGAGCTGCCCGCGGTCGACGACGCTGGCAACCGCTCGCTCAATGGCTGCGAGGGCGGTTTCGGGATCGCCGAAGGGCAAGTCCACGTCACCCGCGTCAAAAAACGGCACCTGCGAGAAATCCAGGTCTAAGTAGGGGCTGTAATCCTCAAGCCCGTCGCTCACGTCCCGGATGCGAGCCGGCCCAAAGCGGGTCCCCGGGCGAAAGCTCACCGTGGTGTCCAAGGGCGCACCGAGGAGCACCACCGGCGCTCCCGGGTCATCCACCGCTCCGAGAAACCGCTGCCGCCGCACAGTCCCGGGCACCACCTGCGCCGGATCCATAGCCGCCATGCTACATCCCGCCCTCGACGGCTGCGGCCGGTCGCACCAGCTCCTCAACAAACCGGGGCAACTGGAACGCCGCAAAATGGACCTGCGGAGTGTAATAGCGGGTGTCCAGCGACTTGATGCTGGCCGGGTCCACCGCCAACGGATCATGCACCTTGGACCCGAGGGTAAAGCTCCACAACCCGCTCGGGTACGTGGGGATGCTGGCGAGATACAGGCGCGTAATGGGGAACGTGGCCCGGATACCCGCCTGGGTCCGCCGGATCAGGTCTTGGTTGTAGAAGGGCGACTCTGTCTGGGCCACCATGATCCCGTCTTCCCTCAGGGCGCGGCCCACGTACCGATAGAAGTCCGGTGAAAACAGCCCGGTAGCCGCCCCTGCCGCCCCGACGGGTTCGGTGGAATCGATCAGAACCACGTCGTACTCGTTCTCGGAGTTGCGGATATGCTCGAGCCCGTCGCCAATGCGAATTTCGACCCGGGGGTCGTCAAGCCCGCAACTGATGCTGGGCAAGAGTTCCCGGCTGGCTTCCACCACCCTGCGATCGATCTCCATGAGCACGGCCCGCTCCACGCTCGGGTGCTTGAGCACCTCGCGGATGGTGCCGCCGTCGCCGCCACCGATGACCGCCACCTGTTTGGGGTTAGGGTGGGTGTTCATCGCCACATGGACGATCATTTCGTGGTAGACGAACTCATCGACCTCCGTCGTTTGGACCATGCCGTCCAGCAGCAGCATACGGCCAAACTGCTCGGTCTCCACGATGGCCATGTGCTGGTAGTCGGTTTGCTCATCCAAGAGCGTCCGTATCACCTTGCAGGTGATGCCCACCGCCGGCGTCTGCTTTTCAGTTACCCACAATTCCATCGCAAAAAGGCCCGCCTGACGCTGCAAGCGGGCCCTTCACCTCCCTAGCGCCGCCCCGTATCAATACCAGAGTGCTACCGCTGCAAAAGCGCAGCCGCACCGTTCGACGCGGTGGCTGACGGCCTTGACCATGACCTTCTTTAAAGGCAGGTTGCGGACGCGGAAGGCTTCCTCCACCATGCGCCGCACCTCGGCTTCGGCGTCGGCCGCCGTGCCCTTGCCTTCCCATTCCATGATCACGCCGTACGTGTCCTCGCTGAAGCCGATGCCGACGGCCGCTGCAATCTCCTCGCCAGGCGTGGTGCTTGTGATGTACCCGTATGCGGTCGGGGTCAAAGCACCGGGCGGGATGTCGAGCTTCTCCGCCAGCTCAGCGTTGGGCGGCAAGATGCTGCTCACCCGGAGCAGATTCAAATTGCCGATCCCGCTGGCAAGCAGCGCGTTGTCAAACGCGTTAAGCGGCGTCGTCCCTTCGGCGGCGCCGGAAACCAATGTGAACTTTTTCGGAGTGGGCAGCACCTGGCCAACCTCCCGGCTGACGTAATGCACAAGTGCTAGTATATCAAAAGGCCGGGGCGGTGCAATCCCTACCTCACTCGACGCCAAAAAATCTCTTGATCTCGATCTCGGCGGTTTCCGGACTGTCGGAGGCGTGCACGATGTTGTAGGGCAACTCGACCGCGAAGTCGCCACGGATCGTTCCCGGCGCCGCCTCCAAAGGATTGGTGGCACCAATTAGGTTCCGCACGTGACGCACCGCGTTGGGCCCCTCCACGACGGCCATGGCCACTGGCCCAGAGGTGATGTACTCCACGAGTTCCCCAAAGAAAGGCTTGTCCTTGAGGTGTGCGTAATGCTCGGCCGCCACTGCCGGCTCGAGCCGCGTCATGTGGAGGCGGGTGATCTTGAGCCCCTTCTGCTCCATCCGCCGCAGCACTTCCCCGATGAGTCCCCGCTGCACGCCTTCGGGCTTCACCATCACAAATGTCCGTTCCATGGTCTCTAAACCTCCTGTCGCAATTCGAGCATTGAATCTAACGCGGTTCACCGCGGGAGTCGCCTAACAACGTCCTTTCGCCACTGTCCCCTAGACGTAATCCTCAAACGCGTCGCTGAGCACCGGGCGCAGGTCGTGGGGCGGCAGCACCTCCGCGTCGGCGGCCAGCACCTCTTGCCCCCGTTGATTGCGGGCCACGACGCGCAGCCGCACCCGCCCACGGGCCGCGTCGATGGCAGTCACTTCCGCTGTCAGCGTCAGCGTGTCGCCAATACGGACCGGGTGCAGGAAATGCAGCGACTGGGACAAGCTTACGGTGCCGGGACCGGGCAGGCGCTGGGTGAGCAACGTGTATACGTAGCCCGCCAGCAGCACGGCAGGCACGACAGGTTCTCCCAACGGCGTCCGGGCTGCATAGTTGCGGTCCAGGTAGATTGGATTCATATCGCCCGTCGCGCCCATATACAAGAGCACTTCCCGGGGCGTCACCCGTCGGGTGACCTCCGCTCGCTGCCCGACTCGCAATTCGTGCAACCGGAAAGCCCGGGCACGCCGGCCGCTCATGTGCTGCACTCGGCCCACCTCCCGCCTAGTGTGCCTCGTCCCGGGCGAGCTCCGCAAAGGCCGCGCCCGCGGCCGCGATGGTCCGCTCCAAATCGTCGTCGCTGTGGGACAAAGACACAAACATCGTCTCAAACTGGGCCGGCGGCAAATAGACACCACGCGCCAGCATCTGGCGGAAAAACGCCCCGTACCTCCGGGTATCGCACCGGCGGGCGCTCTCGTAATCCACGAC
>LZRQ01000179.1 GCA_002159155.1 Firmicutes bacterium ZCTH02-B6 | reverse complement strand
GTGTCGGCCATGGGCGAGTTTTCCTTTGGGCGCCCGACCCGCATTACCGCCACCGTGGGCGTCGGCCGCGAGGGCGTCATCGACATCGAGCGGGAGGCCCGCTTGGGCGGCCGCATCCATACCAAGGGCGTGCTGATCCTGGGCGGCTACCTCACCCACCGCTTCGGCCGCAACTTGCCCATGGCGCTTTCCGCCCGCCTCGTCTTTGAGCAGAGCTACAGCGAAGTGGACGGCGACAGCGCGTCCGGCGCCGAGCTGGCGGCGCTGCTGTCGGCCCTGAGCGGCTTGCCCGTCCGGCAGGACCTGGCGGTGACCGGTTCCGTCAACCAGTACGGCGAGATGCAGGCCGTGGGCGGCTTGAACCAGAAAATCGAAGGTTTCTTTGACATTTGCCGAGCCAAAGGCCTTACCGGTACGCAGGGCGTCATCATCCCCCGCAGCAACGTGGTGCACCTCAACCTGCGGGAGGACGTGGTGAAAGCCATTGCCGACGGTCAATTTCACATCTACGCCATTGACCACAGCGACGAGCTGGTGGAGCTGCTCATGGGCGTGCCGGTGGGCGAGCCCGATGAGCACGGCAACTTCCCGGCGGAAACCGTCGGCGGCCGCGTCCAGGCCCGCCTGCGGGAACTGGTGGCATGCCTGCCCGCTGGGAGCCGGGAGGCTGACGGGACGGCCAGGGGCAAGGAGGCCCAACCCGACCGGGAGGGCGACAGCCGGACGCCCGGCGAACCGCCTCGCCTGCCGCCGGGAAGCGGTCCTGAGGGCGAAGGGCGCGGCCCAGGCCGGGACGGGGGCCCAGAAGGAGAAGCTACGAACTGACAGTGAATCGGAGAGAAAACGGCCCCGGGTGAAAGACCCGGGGCCAGGTCTATAGCTACGTCAGCGCCAGTCGTCGCGGGAGGAAACCGCCTCGGCGGCCGCTTCCTGCTCGGGCGCCAGCAGCGAAGCGACGATGGTGACGGCCAGCACACCCACGATGACCCCCAGCGACACCGCCGGCGGGATGTGCACGAAGCTCGAGATCAGCATCTTGGTGCCGACGAACGTCAGGATGACCGACAGGCCAACCTTGAGGTACCGCAGCTTGCCCATGACGTCCGCCAGCAGGAAGTAAAGTGACCGCAGCCCCAGGATGGCAAACACGTTGGACGTGTAGACGATGAAGGGGTCGTTGCTGACCGCAAAAATGGCCGGCACCGAGTCGACGGCAAACATGACGTCGCTGGATTCGACGATGCACAGCACGACAAACAGCGGTGTCGCCATCAGCTTGCCCGCGCGCCGCACAAAGAACAGCGGGCCCTCATAGCTTTCGGTCACCGGGAAGATGCGCCGCACAAAGCGGAGCACCGGGCTTTGGCCGGGGTCGATAGCCTCTTCCTTTTGGGTGATCAGCTTAATGCCCGTGAAGACCAAAAACGCTCCGAAAATGTAGATAACCCAGTGGAAGGAGTTGATGAGCGCCGCACCCGCGGCGATGAAGATGCCGCGCATGACCAGCGCACCCAGCACGCCCCAAAAGAGCACCCGGTGCTGGTACTGGGCCGGGACGGCGAAGTACGTGAAGATCAGCACAAAGACGAAAATGTTGTCCGCGCTCAAGGATTTCTCAATGAGGTAGCCGGCGAAGTACTGCATGGCGACGTCGGGCCCTTGCCACCAATAGACGAAGCCGCCGAACGCCACGGCGACGGCGATCCAGATCACCGTCCAGATGGCTGCCTCTTTTGCCTTGATCGCGTGGGCGTTGCGGTTGAAGACGCCGAGGTCCAGCGCCAACATGGCCAGCACGAGCCCGTTGAACGCTACCCACATCCACCCGGAGAGTGCCACCAGCGCCACCCTTTCTGCTTGGTATGCATAAAAAATAACCTTCGCGCCAGCAGAAAGCTGTCGCGAAGGTCTCGCTCCGAGGCGTCCTGCGCACCTCGTCCCTGGAGCGGGCCCGCGGCCGTACTGACGCCCCAAGGATTCGCAGTGCTACTCCCCTTCACGTTCCGAATTATATTGAACTTATGTTGCCGGTGTCAAGCGCTGGCAATCCGCCCGAACCCGGCCGGGCGTCGATTTTCGTCGATACGGTGCGCCGTTGCCATGTCTTAGGGTGTTGAAGTCAGTACATACCTACGGCCGTTCCCGTCTCTTTTAGAACGCAGAATCTTTCCCTGAGCCCGCCGGAAAACCTCAAGACAGCGCGCTGTCCTCCCTTTCCGTGGTATGATCCGCTAAAGGCCCCCGCACAAGACGCCCACGGAAAGGTGCCAGGGGGCAGGGAGAGGAGACGTGGCCCATGCACGTGTGGGTTTGGTCCGATTACGTCTGCCCCTGGTGCTACATGTTCCACTCCAGTTTGGAACGGGTGAGACGGCACCGGGACCTAATGGTCAGCTGGAAGGCGTTTGAGCTTTCGCCGCGGGAGCATGCGCCTGCCCCCGAGGAAGTGGCGGCCAAGGAGCGGATGATTCAGCGCACGTGGCCCGACGTGCAGCGGATGGCCGAGGAAGTCTATGGCCTGCGGCTGGACCGGCCGAAATTGGGCGTCGACACGCGCCTTGCCCACGTGGCGGCTAAGGCCGCGGCCGAACTCGGACACGGTGAAGCCTATCATCAAGCTCTGTTTGCCGCCCACTGGCAGGAGGGGCGGGACATCAGCGATCCCGGGGTGCTGCGGGCGCTGGCGGAGGAGCTGGGCTTGGACGGCGAGGCGTTTGCCCAAGCCCTGGAGCGGCAGGACCTGCTGGATGAGGTCATGGCGGAAGAGGCTCAAGCCCACCAGCTGGGCCTTACCGGCGTGCCCGCGGCCGTTATCGCCCGGCGATACCTGGTTTCCGGGGCGCGGCCGCCGGAACAGCTGGAGGACATCTTCCGCCGGATCGAGCAGGAACTGGGGAACGCGGACGCGTGATTATCCGGCCTGCTCGTCGTCCAGGACGATGCGGAACGGGTTGAAGGTGAGCCGCTCCTCGTACACGTCCATCCCGGTGACGCGCTTGACGTAGTGCACGAGGGCATAGGTGACCGGCGTCAGCAGCACTTCGACGCCGACCTTGATCCCGTAGGCCACCAGCATGATGTGCAGGATGAGCGTCCACGGCCATTCGCCCGCGTAGGCGATGGGAAAGAAGATCAGCGTATCGACGCCTTGGCCCACAAGGGTCGAGCCGATCGTGCGCAGCCACAGGAAACGCCCGCGGGTGCGCACCTTGAGCCGCGCCAGCACGTACGCGTTGACCATCTCGCCGACCAAGTAGGCCAAGAGGCTTGCAACGGCAATCCGGGGCGTGAGGCCGAGCAGCATGTCCCAAGCCTGCTGGCCGCCGCTTTCGAGCCAGTCCGGGGCGCCCGGCATGATCCCGACGGCGTACACCGCCGCGCCCATCAGCAGGTTGGCGGCGAGGCCCGTCCAGATGACGATGCGCGAGCGGGTAAAGCCGTACACCTCCGTGAGCATATCGCCCAGGAGATAGCTGAGCGGAAAGATCAGGTCCGCGCCGGTGAACGCCAAGCTCCCCCACACGACCGGCTTGACCGCGGTTACCTGGCTGATCATCAACACCGCGACAAATAAGCCCGTGAAAACCGGGAACAGGCGCATCGTTGCACCTCCGCCTACGCGGACGGCTCGGCCACCGCCAGCAGTACGCCGATCCCTGAAGGGTCCCGCAGCAGCGTGCCCTCCGGGTGGGGCTCCGTGGGCGCCCCTGCCGTCGCGGCCCTCTCGAGCAGCGTCGCCCGGACCGCCTCATCCGGCACCAGGATCGTAAACCAGCGCAGTCCCAAGGCATCGGGCGGCGCCGGCGGGATGCCGATGCCTTTCCATACGTTGCTCCCGATGTGGTGATGGTAGCCCCCCGCGCTCATAAAGAGCGCGCCCCATTCCTCCGACTCCATGGTGACGTCGAAGCCCAAGACCTCGTGATAGAAGTGTTTGGTCGAGCTGAGCTCGGACACGTGCAGGTGGATGTGGCCGACCACCGTTCCCACCGGCAGGCCCGGCCATGGCGACGGATCGCGCTCGAGCTCTTCCAGCAGCGCCCCGATGTCGACGCCTTCCCGCGGCATGCGGTCGTACAGCATCCGCCCGTTTTCCATGGGCCATTGCTCACGCGGGAAGTCCCACGCCAGCTCAATGCCGTTGCCCTCGGGGTCGGGCAGGTAGATAGCGAGATGGGTGCCGTGGTTGGAGTGGCCGTGCACCGGCGAGCGCGTGTCAATGATCCGGCGCACCAGATGGGCCAAATCCCGCTTGGTCGGTACGAGAAACGCGGTGTGGTACAGCCCAGCGGTGCGCGGATAGCGTTGGGCCGCGGGGTTGCGGGTCAGCCGCAGCAGCTCTGTGCCCCCTTGGACCCCAGAGTTGGTGCTTGCTCGCTCACCTGTACCGATCGTGTGGGCTGGGCTGGCCGTGGCCGCACCATTGTGGGCGGCGACGCCGAGGGAAACCGTATCGTCCTGCCGCTGGAGCAGCTGGAATCCCAGGACGCGGCAGTAAAAGTCCGTCATCCGTTCCAAGTCCCGCACCGTGTAGTGCACCGGGCCCATGTGGGTCCGCGGGTCGATGCGCACACCCGTCACCCCGTTTCGTCGCTCCTGTGGTCTCGTCCGCCATGACCGCCGTCGTAGCCGCTAGCCGGTGCGGTCACTGTTGGGCCGGACGGCGCCAGCCCCGCATGCCCCGGGCTTCGAGGGCGGCAGCATACGCCTCGAAGTTGCGGCGCATCTCCGCCAAGGAATCGCCGCCGAACTTTTCGATCATGGCCCGGGCCAGCTCAAAGGCGACGGCCGCTTCGGCGACCACTGCCGCCGCTGGGACGGCGCTGACGTCGGACCGCTCGATGGCGCCCTCGGCCGGCTTAAGTGCCGCCATGTCGATGGACGGCAGCGGGTTGTACAACGTCGCCAGCGGTTTCATGGCCGCCCGCACCACCAAAGGTTCCCCGTTCGTCATCCCGCCTTCCACGCCGCCGGCGCGGCCGGTCGGGCGATAGATGCCGCGGTCGTCGGCGTAGAGGATCGGGTCGTGGGCGTCGGAACCAAAGCGGGCGCCGGTTTCAAAACCAAGGCCAAACTCGACGCCTTTGATGGCCTGGATGCTCATCAAGCTTTGCGCGATGCGGCCGTCCAGCTTCCGGTCCCACTGGACGTGGCTGCCCAACCCGGGCGGCACGCCCCAGGCGATGACTTCAAACACGCCGCCCAGCGTTTCGCCCCGAGCCTTGGCCTCATCGACCGCCTCCACCATCGCGCGGCTCGCCGCTTCGTCCAGGCAGCGCACGGGCGATTCGTCCACCCGGTCAAAGGCTTCCGGCGGCGGGGGGAGCGCACTGGGATCGTGGGGCGCCGCGACGGGCCCCATGCGGATGACGTGGGACGCGATGACGATGCCAAACGCCGCGAGCAGCTGGCGCGCGATGGCGCCCACCGCAACCCGCATGGCCGTCTCGCGGGCGCTGGCCCGTTCAAGGACGTTGCGGGCGTCCTCGAAGCCGTATTTGAGCATGCCCGCCAGGTCCGCGTGGCCAGGGCGGGGACGAGTGACGGGCCGCAGGCGCCAGTCGTCGCCGCCGGGCCCCCCGGCCTCTGC
Organism: Firmicutes bacterium ZCTH02-B6; assembly: GCA_002159155.1. Taxonomy (GTDB): domain Bacteria; phylum Bacillota; class Limnochordia; order Limnochordales; family ZCTH02-B6; genus ZCTH02-B6. The sequence goes on along the minus strand of LZRQ01000179.1, from coordinate 1,481 downwards.
GGGGGAAGCGGGCGGCTCCACCGCCATGGCGGCCTGCCACTTTTCCCAGTCCTTATTGCGAATCATGAGCGCAATGGGGCTGCCTAAGGTCAGGCCGTGGCGCACGCCCGAGAGGAGCTCCACTTCATCGGATTCGATCTGCATGCGCCTGCCGCGCCCGTAGCCCAGTTGACGGCGTTTCAGCTGCCGGTTGATGACGCTGGCCGTGACAGGGACGCCGGCGGGCATCCCTTCGACGATGGCCGTGATAGCCGGCCCGTGGGATTCGCCTGCGGTGAAAAAACGTAAGGACAAGGGCGCGCCTCCTCGCTTGACCCAGGCAGGCCGGAAATCCCGTCTTGCTGCCCGGGCCTGAGGTTGGTTGCTGGAATTCGCCTTGTCCTTGAATTTGACCTTCCCTGGCCGGTTTCCGCGCGCCACTTGCGGGCCGCTAGCGGGTGTAGCGTGTGCCGTGCCCGTCGCGGCCACACCTTTGCCTGCGCCGGTGCACCGCCTATCCCAGGCGGGTCCGGTCGCAGGGGCGCAGCCGGTTGAAATCAGGGGGCACTTGGTGGTCGATGGGGGCGTTGGGCAGGCGGACGCCATAGATGCCCCGGGCACGGCCGCGAAACCGCAGCGTCCACAAGGCGTTTCGTACCGGGCGCAGTGGGCGCAAGGTGCGGTAGGTGACCAGCGGCTGGCCGCCGCGGGTAAAGCTGGTGACGATGGCGCTGTGGTTCATCTCGCCGTCTCCGTCCCAGTCGTAATAAATGACGTCGCCGCGGCGCAGCCGGCGCGCCAGGCGGGGGCTGGCCAAGAGATTGAGCACTTGCCCGCCGTTGGCCCGCATGTACTGGAAGTGCGCCTCCGCCACCGCCCACGTGCACGACCACCAATCGTTGCCGTCCCCGTCGAAAGGCGCCTGCCCGACGCGCCGGTACCACCACTCCTTGTCCTGGGCGGTTTCCCGGTAATCTTGCGGCCAGCCGCCGGCCAGCAGGCATTGGGAGACGAAGTTGGCGCAATCGCCCCCGCCGCCGAAGGTGTCCATGTTGGCGAAACGGGGATTTGGATTGTTCCAGTGCCGGTACGCGTAGCGCACGGCGGCCAGGCGGTTGTAGCGGCGGCGCACTTGGAGCGGGGCGGCCCCGTCGGGCGGGGAGGCGGTGCCCGCGGTTTCGTTCACCTGGAGCGGCGGCGCATCGAGCTGCGGGATCTGCGAGCCTGCCGTCACGATCCTCACTCCTCCTCCTGGTCCTCACAGCAGTCTATGAAGCTCGCGGGCCGCGGGGCCAACGGCGGGAGTGCCCGAAGTTGCCCGGGCCGGTCCCACCGCTGCCCATGCGCGACAAGGGAGCTGCGCCGCATCTGCGGAACCATTCTAGAGCGACGAGGAACATTTCGAAAACGATATCCGGCAGCGATGGGAGCAGGAGGCGGTCGCTTCATGGTTATCCTCGACGGCGCCCATCTGGATCTGGAGACAATCGGGCGGGTCGCCC
>LZRQ01000178.1 GCA_002159155.1 Firmicutes bacterium ZCTH02-B6 | reverse complement strand
GCCCCCTTATTGGCGCCGGCCGAGCGGGTGGCGGCCGCGGGCGGGGCCCATTTGCTCTGGGTGCCTGAGCTTGGCGTCGTCATCCTGCAGCGGCCCGAGGCCGCCCTCGCGGGTCGGCGCATCGCGCTCGACCCTGGCCACGGGGGCGCTGACCCGGGCTTCGCGGGTCCTACGGGACCGGTGGAGAAGGACTGCAACTTGGCGGTGGCCCGCTGGCTGCACGGGCTGTTGCGCTTGGCTGGAGCGCGGCCCGTCTTGACCCGGACCCAGGATCGGCGCTGCTCGGTGGCGACGCGGCTGCGCCGGGCGGCGGCCCACGGCGCCACGGCGCTGGTCGGGATTCACCACAACAGTCACCACGACGCCGCGGTGCGGGGATGCGAGACGTACTTTTACCACAATGAGGCGGGCCAACGGCTAGCCCACTGCGTGCAGGAGGAAGTTGTCGCTGGCCTGGGCATTCCGGACCGGGGCGTGCGGGAGGCTGCCTTTGATGAACTGCGTCACTGCGGGGTACCCGGAGCCGTGTGCAAGCTGGCTTTCTTGAGCAACCCCGAAGAAGCGGCTATGGCTGCGCAACCGGGCTATGCCCTGCGAGCGGCGGTGGGATTGTTCCGCGGACTGCGCCGGTTCTTCGAAAACGTTCCTTGACAACGTTTCGCGGGCCTTGCTATAATAATGCCTTTTCCTTGACAGCCACCGGGAATCGTGTTAGAATACTCAAGGTATGAGTGTACGAAAGAGGTGATGACCGGTGGCCGCCAACCGCAAGAGCCTCGATGAGATCAAGCGGGATCTCGAGCTGTACGTGGGCCGGCGCGTCAAGCTGCGGGCAAACCGCGGGCGCCGCAAGTACATCGAGGCAGAGGGTGTGCTCGAGCAGACGTATCCCAAAGTGTTCGTCGTCCGGTTGGACAAGCGCGGCGGCGTCACCAACCGCATGTCCTATTCGTACGCCGACATTCTCACTTCCACCGTTGAAGTGACCGTCGACGACAAGCAGATCGGGGTCGCGAACCTCTAGGCCCCGTTCGATTCCAGCCAACGCCGCAGGCGGCCGCACTCGCCGGTACGCCCCACGGCGTCTCGACGCCCGGAGTGTTCTCCGGGCTGTCGCATTTCGAGCCCCCGCCGGCGAGCCCCGGAGCCCCCGTGGCTGGCGCCGGGCAATGCCTCCCAACCTCCCTTCTTTCCCAATCTCTTCCCGAACATGCATAGCCTGACAGACATGAGCCCCCAAAGTCCGCTGCCGCGACGCGCCCCAGGTTGCGCGAGCAGCCCGCCGCCGGCGGCATAGGCTGATAAAGCAGGCGAGGCCGCCTGGAGGGAGGTCCTGAACGATGGTTTCGCGGCGGGCCCAGTGGGTCAACCGGTGGCGGGACCGGGTGCTTGGCTTGCCCAACGTAGTCGGCTGCGGCTGGGGCGAGAAGCGCACCAAAGGACGCAAGACCGGCCAGCAAGGCATGATCGTGCTCGTGCGGCGCAAGGTGCCCGCCGCGTCGCTGCATGAGCGCGAGCGGATCCCGACGGTGTTGGGCGACGCGCCGACCGATGTCGTCGAAGTCGGAGACCTGCGGCTGTTAGCGGCGCCGATGCCCCAGCTCCGCACGATCCGCACCCGCCCGGCGCCTCCGGGGGTGAGCATTGGCCACGTGGGCATCACGGCGGGGACCTTTGGCGCGGTCGTGCGCGACCTGGAAACCGGCGAGCTGCTAATCCTTTCGAACAACCACGTGCTGGCCAATCAGACGGACGGGCACGACGGGCGGGCAACGGTCGGCGATCCCGTCCTGCAGCCAGGACCGTATGACGGCGGGGAGGTCGCCCGGGACGTCATCGGCCACCTGCTCCGGTTTGTCCCGTTGCGCCCCATGGCGGCGCCGGCCTCGTGCCCCATCGCACACCGAGCCCAGCGGGCCCTCAACGCCGCGCTGCGGCTCTTGCTTCCGGCCTATGAAATCCAGTTCTTCCGCCGCTCCCCCGAGGACAACATGGTGGACGCCGCCGTGGCGCGACCGGTGTCGCCGGACGCCATCACCCAAGCCATCATGGACGTGGGGCCCGTGCGGGGCGTGGCCGAAGCCGAGCTGGGCATGGCGGTCAAGAAGAGCGGACGGACCACCGGCCTCACGCGGGGCGAGGTGACGGCCCTGGGCGCCACGGTGACGGTGGGGCTGGGAGGCGGCGTTGTCGCACGGTTCAGCGACCAGGTGGTCGCCACGCCCATGGGCCAGCCCGGCGACAGCGGTTCGCTTGTGCTCGACGAAGCCAACCGAGCTGTCGGGCTGCTTTTTGCCGGGTCGGACCATGCGACCATCTGCAACCGCATCCAGAACGTGCTCGACGCCTTGCGCGTCAGCTTTTGATTTCCCAGTGCTCGCTTTCCGTGCCGCCACATAGACATCCATCATCCGGATGACGCAAAGGGGTGGCCAGGAATGCCCTGGCGCGCCTTGGGCCGCCCGCCGGGCCGCCTGCTCCGGTTGGGCAGCCGCGGGGAGCCGGTGGCTGCGCTGCAGCGGCGCCTCAGGGAGTTGGGCTATGACCCGGGGGCGGACGACGGCATTTACGGCCACCAGACGGCCGAAGCGGTACGGGATCTCCAGCGGGACGTGGGCTTACGGGTGGATGGCATCGCGGGCCCCCGGGTCATGGCGGTGCTGGACGATCCCGATTTGCTGGCCCTGCGCCGGACTCATACGGTGGCGACGGGAGATACGTTGGGCGACGCGGCCAGGGCCTTAGGCGTCCCCCCGCAGGTGCTGCGCCGGGCGTGCGGTCTTTCCCGCCAGGGACAGATCGCTCCGGGACGGCGCGTCGTAGTCTGGGAGCGCTGGCTCGCGGCCGAGATCAAGCCGGGTGCCGCCCAGGCTGCCGCCTTGCGCACCGTGTCCCGCCGTGCCGGACTGGTGTCGGTCGTGTCGGTGGTGGCCCGCGGCGGGCCAGGGGACGACCCGGCGGCCGGGGAAACCGCCGCTGCCGCCGCGGAGCTGGGGCTGCCCGTTTGGGTGACGCTCCACACCCGCCGGGAGCCGGCGCTGGTGCCTGGCGACGATCACCCGGGGCGACTGCAACAGACGCTGCACCGGGCGCGGGAGCGGGAACGCCTGGCCGCGCAGTTGCAGGCGTGGTGCGGAGCCGGGCCGATCTCAGGCGTGCATGTGGACTTTTCTGGCCTGCGCTTTGGCGACGGTCCCAGGGCGGTGGCGCTTGTCCGCCGCCTCGGCGCTGAGGCCCGCGCTGCGGGCCGGCGGCTGATCGTCTCCGTGCCCATGCGGGATCTGGACGGCCTGTGGGGCCGGGTCGCGGACGACTTGGACTGGGAGGTGCTGGCACGGCACGCGGACCATGTGGTCCTGACCCCGCCAGTGCTGGTGGACGGGCCCGCGCCGCGGCCGCCCTCCCCGGCCGAGCTCCGGCGGAGGCTGCGGCTCATGATCCGGCGGCTGCCGCCCTGGCGATGCCTGCTGGCGGTGCCCGTCGGGGCGCTGGTCGTGCCGGCAGCATGGGGGCAAGCGGACCCGGTTGCCGCGGCGGACCAGGGGGAACGGGGACTCGGCCTCTCGGTCGTGAGCTATCCGCGGGCCATCAGCTTGGGCCGGGCCTCCAGGGCGCGCCCCGAGTGGGAGGGTGCCGCCGGCCGGCCCGTGATCCGGTGCGCCTACGAGGGCCGGGAGAGCGCGGTGTGGCTCGAGAACCGGAGCAGCCTCGCCGAGAAGTTGGATCTTGCGGAGGACTTGCGGCTGGGCGGGATTTATGTGTCAGCCGTGGGGGAGGAGGACGGCCGCCTGTGGGGGCTCGTCGAGGAGCGCTGGAAAGTGCACAAGCCGGTGCCCGCGCCGGGCTAGATCCGGCCGAGCGTCCCGGGGCCACAATCGTGTGCCTTCCGGCGGACATGTTTTCAGCCCGCGACGGCATGTTTCATTCCGGACCGGAATATGGTTTCCCAGGATCGATCGTGCCGGCGAAGGGGGAGTCCGCATGAGCTTCAAGTTCGAACCCAGGACGGTGCGGATGGAGCGGCCCATCGGCACCGCGACCCAGCAGGCGGTCACCGCAGGTTCCTTTGAGCTGCCGGCCGGCCTGCCCGACATCAGCAGGATTGTACGGGTAGCCATCCACCCGGTGGTGACGGGCTGGGAAGCCCTCGACAACCAGGTGGCGGTGCAGGGAACGGTCGATCTGGTGCTCCTCTATGCCCACGAGGAGCAGGTTGCGCCCGAACCTGTCGCCGCCAGCGGGCACATCGAGGCCGAGGCCGGGTACGTCGAGGACGACATCTTGGCCGACGAGCCGCGGGCGGAGGTGCGGGAAGTCCTGTACAGGTACCGGTGGCGCCGGGCTGGGACCTTTGAGGCGGTGTTGGAGATTCCCGGCACGCACCCAGAGGTGACGGTGGAGGCCCAGTCCGCGCCGGAGGCCGTTGAGGTGGAGCTCCACGCCAGCGGGCGGCGCGTAGACGTCGAAGCGGTCGTGACCGTGTCTGCCCGGGTGGCTGAGTATGTGGCGGCCACCGTGCCCGTCAAAAGCCGCCCCTTCCCGCCGGAGGCCGGCGCGGTGGAAACCGCTGTCCGGGTAGAAAACGTGGCGGGACGCGGTGAGGCGCATTTGTCGGTGGACGGGGTGCTGGCGGTCGAGGGCGTCCCATGCCGCCGGGTGCTGGACGTCGCCGCCGTGGCACGCCCCACCAAGGCCATCGCGGCCGGCGGAGAGGTGACCGTCGCGGGCGTCGTCGACTACCGGGTCCTCTATGTGGACGACCGGGGCCAGCTGCACACCGCCTCTTGGAGCGAGCAGACCCCCTTTGCCCACAGCTTCCCCCTGCCGGCGGCCGCCGAGGGCGCGCCCGTCGATGTAGCCGCCCGCGTCAGCAGCATCGACGGAGCCCCCGGGGAGGGCGGGCGCGAGATCCGGGTCTGGACCGACGTGGAGGTGACGGTCCGCCTGGCCAAGGTGGAGGAGCTGCCGCTGGTCGAGCACTTCGGCGGTTCGGAGAAGCTGGACGTCCGCTGCCGGACGGAGGACTTGACGCTGGAGGAGTGGGTAGGCTCCGCGGCGTTGGAGACGACGGTCACCGGCACGCTGGAGCTGCCGGAGGGCCATCCCCCCATCGAGCGCATCTTGGTGGCAGGGGCCCGGGCGCGCGTCGACGACGTCATGCCGGTGGCGGGCAGGGTCATCGTGGAAGGCCGTGTCGAGGTGGAAGCCCTCTACGTCGCCCGCAGTCCCGGCCAGCCCGTGCACGCGGTGAGCTGGACGGACGGGCTGCCCTTTGAGCTGGAGTTGGCGGTTCCCGGCACTGAGCCGGGCTTTGAGGCGGCGGCACGGGTCCAGGTGGAGGACGTGGCGCTGGACCTCATCAACCGGGAAACCGTCGAAGCCGAGGTGCGGCTGGTTGCTCGAGTCCGGGTGGCGCGCCCCGCGGCCCGGATGGCGGTAGTGGAAGCCGTCGCGGTGCCCCCGCCGGACCCGGATCCGCCCACGTGGACCTTTGTGGTCCTGCAGGACGGGGACACCTTGTGGGCCTTGAGCCACCGGTATCACACCGACGTGGACCGGATCGTGGCCGCCAACCCGTGGCTCGAGGGCGAGGACGGGCCGCTGCCCGCGGGCCGCAAGCTGTGCATTCCCCGGCGCGGGCCCTCCACGCCGCTCGGCGCCTGAGGGAGGGCTCCGGGCGCCGGCGCGCGAGCGGGATGGGCCGCGCCGGGTGCGAGTTTAGCCGCGGCGTGCGGCCTGCGGCTCAGCTGGCAAAGCCGGCGTACGACGCGAACCAGTCCGCCGGCGCGTCCGCAGCCGCGTAGGCGTGGGACGCCCGGGCCCGCCACGGGCGGCCGTGCTCGGAAGCGATGTCCACCAGCCGCCGTAGCCGGGCCGGCATGGTCTCGGAGAGGAATTGCTGCCGCTCGGCTTGGCCGGTGATCTCCACCGCCTCGCGCCAAATAGCCCGCCCGGCCACGAAGCCCGACGCGCCGGCCCGGCAGGCCGCTTCCAGCTGCCGGCAGTATGTCTCGAAGTCGACGCCGGCCGAGAGCAGGGCCCAAGGCACCCGGCACGCCTCGTCCAGCCGGGCGCAGGCGTCCTGCCAGAGCCCCGGGTCGTCGCCGGCCTTGGGGTGGACCGGGAACTCCATTTTCAGCAGATCGACCGCGAACTCGCTCATGTGCTGCGCCGTCTCCACCACCAAGTCCGGTTTCTCCCGGATGAAGGTCTCCTCGTCGCCGTCCTTGGTGGGGTAGGTAACGGGCTCAAGCATAAAGGGGATGTCGTAAGCCTGGCACTCGCGGGCGACCTGGGCCACCAGCTCCCGCTGGTATGCGGCTGCAGCCTCCCGGCGGGGGTTGTAGTAGACCAGCAACTTGACGGCGGCGGCCCCCATGGCCTTGATCTTGGCCACGCTCCACTGGCCGAGCAGCCGCGTCAGCCGGTCACCTTCCCGGTCCTCATACCCGGTTTCCTCAAGCGCTACCACGAGGCCGACCCGCCCGGGCAACGCGTCGCGCGTGATGAGCTGCGCCGCGCCGTACTCGGGGTCGAGGAGCACTCCCGTGGCGAAAGGAGCGAGGGGCGCCACGATGTCGTGCTTCATCTGCACGACGGCTTCGTAGTCGATCGGGGAGCGTCCCGCTTTTTCCATCATCCGCTTGAGGGCCCCCCGCTGATCGCATGCGAGGATGGCGAAAATCCCCTGTTCCGTTGACACCTGCTGCAGTCCCCGCAGCTTGCCCATGGAAACCGCCATGGTCGTTCACCTTCCTTGTCGAGAGCCGCTGGCGGGCGAAACCGGCGGCCGGCCCGCCAGCGGTGTGTTCACGCACCACCTGACGAGTGTTTCCCGGCCGGTGTGCCAACTCCTGCACGGGCGCGGGGAGCCGGTCCCGGTGATGCGGCTTTACGGCAGTATGTCCACGGGCGTGCCGGGAGCGACGCGGTGGTAGACGTACTCAACGTCCTTGTTGTACAGGCGCAGGCACCCGGGGGTAGCCGCGGTGCCTACGAGCCACGGCTCGTCGGTGCCGTGGATGCTGCACTCGTCGGGCTTGAGGCGGATCCAGCGGGTGCCCAAGGGCGGTCCGGGATAGGCGATGAGCTCGGCCACGACAAATCGGCCTACCGGCGTGGGCGCGTCCGGGCGGCCGACGGCCACCGGAAACGGGGTCGCGCCGTCGGGCGTGTGGAGGAGGAGAGTACGGTCCTCGAGCCGGACTTCGATGCGCACGGCGGGGCGCTCGTCGAGGTCGGGGGCCCACGGCGAGCGCACCGGTACGCGGCAAAAGTCGAGTAGTGCGGGGC
>LZRQ01000177.1 GCA_002159155.1 Firmicutes bacterium ZCTH02-B6 | reverse complement strand
ATCGGGACATCGCACACCGCTCACGCAAGCCCTGCGGGCACTGTCTCAGTCTATCGCCGTCTAGTCCGCCGCGACGGTGAGGTCGGACGATCCACCCCTACTCGTGCGACAGTGGCTTGACGCCATCATACGGACCGCTCGCTCGTTGACACGGTCTGACCCCTCCTGTATACTTAACGTTGCGGCTCGCACTCCGCGGGGTGTAGCTCAGCTTGGTCAGAGCGCACGGTTCGGGACCGTGAGGTCGCTGGTTCAAATCCAGTCACCCCGACCAGACATATGAGCGCCGGTCTCTCGTGACCGGCGCTTTTTTCGCGATTGGCAGCCTGGCGCAGCGGGAACCCTACGCCGCGAGGAGGCGCGGGCTCCATGGAACCCCTGCTGGTCGCTATCACGACGCTCGGTTTCGCAAGCCTATTCTTGGGGTTAGTCGGACTCGTGTCCGGACGCCTCGACCAACGCGTCGTTCGCACGCGGATGCGGGCTGGGTGTCTTGCTCTCGCGGGCTTGGGCTTGCTGTTTTTGGGCGCGGCGCCGCCGACACGCGCCGGTCCCAGCGCAAGCCGCGTGCTGGACACCCGCTCGTCTCCGCCCGTGCGTGCCGCTCTGCTGGCCGCTGAGCGGCACGCGGTGACGACCGCGGCCGAGCGGCCGGTGTTTCCCGAGCAAGTGAAAGACTTTCGTCAGTGGGAAGATGCCCTGCTCGCCGCGTACGAGGAAGCCGAGCGGGCCCTCGACGCGGTGCCAGCCGTGTTGGAAGGTTTGGCCGCGGGCACGTTGGACCGGTTCACCGCCTGGGTGCATCTAGCCCGCTACTCCCAGGACATTAAACAGGCCCATCTCGCCCTGCACGATTTGACGCCGCCCGCGGCCCTCGACATTCAACACCAGCGGGCACTTGAAGAAGCGCTGGACGAGTTCCATTACAGCCTGGCCAACAAGCGGGCGGCCGTCGTCCACCTGCAGCAGTACGCGCGCACGCTCCAGCCCGCCTCCCTGTCCGCGGCCGAGAGCCGGCTGGCCGAAGGAGATGCCCAGCGCACGCGGGGCCTGCTGGCCCTTGTACAGGTCAAGGCCCAATTGGGACTCGTGGCTAGCTCGCCCGCACCTGCATCCGCAATTGGTCCGCCAACTGCGCAATGACCATTGAGTTGGTGGGGAACCGTCCTTGCCTGGTGCGACCCGATTGCCCGGTCAACTGCTCGAGAAAGGCGCGATTGCCGTTTTCCCAGCAGGCGATGAGAGCGTTGCGGATAGCCGCCTCTACGCCTCCCGGCGTCGCGTTGTACTTGCTGGCGAGCCGTGGGTAAACTTCCTTGCTTAGGCTGCCGCCTACGAGGTCCGTGTCCTCCACGGCCATGAGTACGGCGTCCCGCAAATACTGGTAGCCCTTGAAATGCGCCGGCATGCCCATCTCGTGCAAGAGGCGAGTCACCATGGCCTCCAGATTGTGCTTGCGCGCCACATTAGGCCGGATCGGTGCCGCCGCGATCTGGGCCGGCTCCGGCGGCTCCTCGCTGGCAAACTGCCGAATCCTTTCCGCCAAAAGCTGAAGGTCAAAGGGCTTAATCAGAAAATAGTCGGCACCCAGCTCCGTAAAGCGCTTGGCGATATCCTCCCGCGCCAAGGCAGTCAGCACGATGATCCGGGGGCGCCGCTCAAGCTTGAGATCGGGCAGACGCTCCAGTACCGCCATGCCGTCCAATCGCGGCATGGTGATGTCGAGAATCACCACATCCGGCTTTGTCTTGGCGATGAGCTCCAGCGCCTCTTCCCCGTCATAGGCGCAGCCGACAACTTCCATATCGGGCTGCTCATTGAGAAACTCGCTCAGCGAAGCACACAAAGGCATGTTGTTGTCGGCGATGAGCACCCTGATCAATGCGATCCCTCCTTGGTGCGAAGTGACGAGTAAAATCAGAGTTATTCATTCGTCAGTCAACTCAAGATCCCTTTTGGGTGTTTACCTTTCGTAAACGTGCGATGAAGAAACCGTCGGTACCGTGGCGGTAAGGATACAGGTACCCGCCCACGTCTTGCGCGACACTTTCCGGCAAAGGGAGATCATCGGCGACAAAGTCAGGTCGGGAGGCGAGAAACGCCTTTACGACACCAGTGGTTTCCTCCGGCTCCGTGCTGCAGGTGCTGTACACCAGCGTGCCCCCGGGCCGCGTCAGCGCCGCGGCCGCCATGAGCAGCTCCCCCTGCAGCCGCGCCAGCGCGGGCAGCTCCTCGGGACGCTTACGCCAACGCAAGTCCGGCCGGCGCCGGAGCACCCCGAGGCCAGAGCAGGGAGCATCTACCACCACCCGGTCCGCCGGCTCGATCCGGCCCGGCATCGTGCGCCCGTCTCCGGCTGCGGTGGAAATAATGGTGACGCCAAGGCGCTCTGCCGCCCGCGCCACCAGCCCCAGCTTGCCCGGATGGACATCGACCGCGACCACCTCGCCCTCGTTTCCCATCAGCTCGGCCAGGTGGGTTGTCTTGCCGCCGGGCGCGGCGCATAAGTCAATCACCCGCTCTCCGGGCTTTGGATCCACAACATGCGCGACCAACTGTGCGCCCTCATCTTGCACGGTGAACAGTCCAGCCTGAAACGCGGGGTTGTCGCGGACCGCGCCCATGCCCCTGACCCGCAGCGCCTGCGGGGCCCAAGGTCCAGGCTCCACTTGCGCGCCTTGCTGCGTAAGGATAGCTCCCAACGCCTCCCGGTTTGTCTTTAGCACGTTGGCGCGCACGTGGATGGCAGGCGCCTCGTTATTGGCCTCGCACAGCGCCCGTGCCTCCTCGGTGCCGAAGCGGGTTACCCAGCGGGCCACCAGCCACTCCGGGTGCGACGTGCGAACAGCCAGGGCTTTCACAGGATCCTCTCTCTCGTCCGGCCATGGCCAAGCGCCGCTCGAGGCCCTACGGCTCAACTGGCGGCACACGCCGTTGACGTACGACACCACGCCCGGGTGGAAGCGAGCCTTCGCCAGCTCGACCGCCTCGTGGCATGCGACCGGTGCGGGGACGGAGTTCAAAAAGCAGACTTCATATGCCGCCAACCGGAGGATGCTGCGCAGCGCTGGTTCGAGCTCTTCGAGGGGCTTGTGGCTGCACTGTGCGATCATCCAGTCTAGCGTGCCGCGCCAGCGCAATACCCCATAGACGGTCTCCGTGACGTACCGGCGCGCCTGGGCCGGCAGACGCAGCCGCTCCAAGTGGGCGTCAAGGGCGAGGCCGGCAAACGCCCCGCGCTGTTCGATGGTCGAGAGGATGTCGACGGCGGCCCGTCTGGGGCTCGTCGGACCGCCTGTCCGGCGCTGCTGGCTCAAGCGATGCTCGTCCCCTTTCGGGAAAGAAATGAAAGGCGGCCGATCTAAAACGGCCGCCCAGCTTGCACGGTAACCCGAGCTTTGCGTCTATGCCGCTAGTCGCGGGAGTTGCGCAGGATTAGAAGGCGCAGCAGGTGCATCACCGCGACCGCTACCGCTGCGACGTAGGTCAGGGCGGCGGCGTTCAAAACCGCCTTCGCCTTAGGCACCTCGTCGTTTCCGAGGTAACCCCCGGCCGCCAGCAGGCGCAGCGCACGGCCGCTGGCATCATACTCCACCGGCAGCGTAATGACCTGAAACGCCAACGCCGCCAAGAACAGCCAGATCCCCAGCGTCATCAGCGGCTCGGCGGCGAAAATGAGGCCGAGGAAGAACAGCGGAAACGCCATTTGCGAGCCGATGTTGGCCACCGGAAACAGCCCGTTGCGCAGTGACAGCGGCACGTAGTTGCCAGCGTGCTGGAGCGCGTGGCCTGTTTCATGGGCGGCCACAGCGAGCGCGGCGATGGAGGTGCCATGGTACACTTCCGGCGACAGGCGCATGACCCGGGCACGGGGATCGTAGTGGTCCGACAGCGTGCCCCGGATGAGCTCCACCGGCACGTCTCGCAGCCCAGCGTGGTCGAGCAGCTCCCGCGCCACCTGCGCACCCGTCCGCATGGCCCGGGCCGGCACGCGGCTGTAATGGGCAAAAGTTGAATGCACCTTCTGCTGCGCGTACAACGCAAGAATCAAGGCGGGAATCAGCAAAATGTACGTCGGGTCAAAGAACGGATAAAACAATCGCCCATCGCCCCCTTTCCCCAGTGAGCTGTTTCACAATCCCATTTCGATCATGGCGCAAAGCCGCCGAAGTGTCAATTCCCGTCGGACGGTCCGGAGCCCGGCTGCACGGCCGTCAACCGATCTCCCGTCCGCAGCCGGTAGCCGTTCACGTAATCCCGGCCGCTCATGGGCGCACCTCCCGGAGGCTGGACACGCCGGACCAGCACCGTACCCCTCCCGGCCTGCACCACGAACCCGCGCTCGTCGACGACCACCACTTCCCCTGGGACCGCGCCCGGTACATCATCCGGGAGCGGCTCCACCTGCAACACCTTTAGTATACGCTCACCGTGCAGGGTGTAGGCGCCGGGCCAAGGCGCATAAGCCCGCACGTGATTGAAGATCCGTCCAGCGGGCTGGCTCCAGTCGAGGGCCGCCTGCTCCCGCTCCACTTTCGGCGCGTAGGTCGCCAGGGCGTCGTCCTGAGGACGCCTTGGCGCCCGCCCATCAGCCAACAGCGCGAGGGTCTCCACCAACAAGTCGGCTCCCGCCGCGGCCAGTCTGTCGTGGAGCGCGCCGGCATCGTCACCGGCCTCTATGGGGATGACACGCTGCAACAAAATATCGCCCGTATCCAGGCCCTCGTCCATGAGCATGGTGGTGACTCCGGTGACCGTATCGCCCGCCAGCAAGGCCGCCTGGATGGGCGCCGCACCGCGCCAGCGAGGCAACAACGACGCATGCACATTGACGCAGCCCAACGGCGGAAGCTCCAGGATGGCCTTGGGCAATATTTGCCCGTAGGCGACGACACAGATGACGTCTGGCCCCAGGGAGCACAACGTTTCCAGCGCGTCAGGTTCCCGCAAGCGCCGGGGCTGAAAGACGGGAAGTCCCGCCTCCACGGCCACCTGTTTCACCGGCGACGGCACAACCTTGTGGCCTCGGCCCCGAGGTCGGTCCGGCTGGGTAAACACGCCGACGACCGTGTGGCCGGCGGCCATCACCGCCTTGAGCGAGGGCACTGCGAAGTCGGGCGTGCCCATAAATACGACCCTGAGGCTTCTCACGTGCTCTTCTCCCCCGGGGTACTGGCTTGGCTCCCGCTGGCCGCCTCCTCATCCGCACGTTGAATGGGACTGCCTTTGTCCGTAATCAAGATCCCGTCCAAGTGGTCAATCTCATGTTGCAGAGCACGGGCCAGCAAACCGTCGGCCTTGATCCGCACCGTGCGCCCTCGCTCGTCCCACCCCTCCACCTCCACCTTGGCCGCGCGTTCCACGTACACGCTGACATTAGGAATACTGAGGCATCCCTCTACGTCCACCTCGCTGCCCTCTGCAGCGATGATCCTCGGGTTGATCAGGGCGACGAGCCCGTCGCCGGCGTCGACCACGATGACGCGCTCGGACACCCCAACCTGCGGCGCGGCCAGTCCGGCGCCGTTGGCGGCATACATCGTGTCCGCCATGTCGCGGATGAGCTTCTGCACCCGCTTCGTCACCCGCTCCACCGGCAGCGCCTTCTTGCGCAGCACGGGGTCGGGAACTTGCACGATCGGCAACACTGCCATCCATTCACGCCCCCTGTTACAAGAGCGAAACCGGATCCACGTCGATGGCCACCGATACGCCGCGGCCTATCAAGGGCCGCCACACCTCCCTGGCTGCCATGGCCACCTGGCGCGGACCGTCGCCTTGCCCTTTGATGATCACATGCCAGCGCTCCCGTCCCCGCAGGCGCTGCAAGGGCGCCGGCGCTGGCCCCGTCACCGACACGTCCGCCCCCGCCGCGCATTGGCGCACCGTTTGCGCCACGACTTTTGCCATTTCGGGCGCGCCCTCGGCGCCGCTAATGAGAACGCGAACGAGGGCTGCGAACGGCGGGTAGCCGCTGCCCCGCCGGTAGGCCGCTTCCCGGCGGTAAAATCCGTCTTCGTCATATGCGCGTGCCGCGGCGATGCTGTAATGGTCCGGCTGGTACGTTTGCACGATGACTCGCCCGGGATCGGCGCCGCGGCCGGCACGCCCTCCAACCTGTGTCAAGAGCTGGAATGTCCGCTCGGCCGCCCGGAAGTCGGGCACGTGCAGGGTGCTGTCGGCTGCGACGACGCCCACCAGCGTCACGTTGGGGAAGTCGAGGCCTTTCGCCACCATTTGCGTCCCCACGATGACATCCACCTCCCCGCGGCGCACAGCCTCAAAAAGGGCGGTGTGGGCCCCTTTGCGCGCAGTAGTGTCCAGATCCATTCGCCGCACCCGGGCGTGAGGAAAGAGCTCCTGCACCAGCGTCTCAACCCGCTGGGTTCCCGCCCCAAAGGGGCGCAAGTACGGCCCACCGCATTGCGGACACCGAGCGGGCAGTGGATGCAGGGCGTCGCAGTAGTGGCAGCGCAGGTGCTCCGCCGGCGCGGCGTGGTACGTGTAGCTGACCGCACAATCGGGACACCGGACGACGTGCCCGCACTCGCGGCACAGCAAGAACTGCGAAAACCCCCGCCTGTTGAGAAACAACACGGCCTGCCGGCCGCGGGCTAAGCACTCCCGCAACGCTTCGGTGAGCCGCCGGCTGAAAATGCTGCGGTTGCCGGCCACCATCTCAGCCCGCATGTCGACCACTTCCACGGCCGGCAACTCACGGCCGTCCACGCGCCGGGTAAGGCGGACATGCCGGAACTGCCCCGTGCGCGCCTGTACGTAGCTTTCCAGTGAGGGCGTAGCGCTGCCCAGCACGCACAAGGCGCCTGCCCGGCGCGCCCTCTCTAGCGCCACCTCGCGGGCATGATAACGCGGGCTCTCCTCCTGCTTGTATGAGACCTCATGCTCTTCGTCCACAATGACCAGCCCAAGCTCCCGCACAGGCGCGAACACCGCCGAACGCGCCCCGACAACGATGGGGGTACGCCCCTGGGCCACCCGCTCCCACTGGTCAAACCGTTCTCCTGCACCCAGCCCGCTGTGCAGCACCGCCACTTGGCCGGGAAACCGGGCCGAGAAGCGGGCAAACGTCTGGGGGGTGAGGGCGATCTCGGGCACCAGCACCAGTGCGCCGCGGCCGGCGGCGATCGTTTCAGCCACAAGCCGCAGATAAATCTCGGTCTTCCCGCTTCCGGTAACCCCGTGCAACAGTATGGGACGCAAATCACCATCGCGCCGCGCGCCGGCGATAGCGGCCAGCGCCGTTGCCTGCTCAGCGGTCAAGACCGGCGGTGCGGCGGGCTCGGCCACCCGCGGGGCGGAGGGCTCACGCTCGACCCGCACCGCTACCGGCTCGATCAATCCCCGCTGTGCCAACGC
>LZRQ01000176.1 GCA_002159155.1 Firmicutes bacterium ZCTH02-B6 | reverse complement strand
GGGTGAGCTGGGCCTCGCCGCGCCCCTCGGCTACCTCCCCTGTCGGCGCAGCCGCGTGGTTGCCTGGAACTTTCCCGTTGGCGTGTGCGTTGACCGCGGCCGGCGCGCCGTGTCCGGATGGCGCCGCTATTCTCGCGAGCGATACCATGTGCCGGCCAAGCCACTCACCATAGGGCTTGCGGGTTGCGATCTCCGCCTTGATGTCCTGGTCCTTGTAGACGCGCTCGGCCTCAAGGTCAACAGCGATCATCTGCCCCGGCCCGAGCCGCCCCCGTTCGACGACCCGCTCGGGCTCAATCGAAGCGATGCCCACTTCCGACCCGGCGATGACGAAACCGTCCTCCGTGAGGATGTAGCGCAGGGGACGCAGGCCGTTGCGATCAAGCCGGGCCCCCGCCCACCGGCCGTCGGAGAAAACGATGGCCGCGGGCCCATCCCACGGCTCGGTGAGGCACGAGTGATAGCGGTAGAAATCACGCCGGGCTTGATCCATCCCGGCGATGCCTTCCCATGCCTCGGGGATGAGCATCATCAGCACGTGCCGCACATCCCGCCCGGCCAACGCGAGCAGCTCCGCGGCGTTGTCCAGCATGCCGGAATCGCTGTGACCGGCCTCCAGCACCGGCCGCAAGTCCACGTCCCCAAGGGCGTCGCTTCGCAGTGCCGCTTCCCTGGCCGCCATCCAGTTGGCGTTTCCGTGGATCGTGTTGATTTCGCCGTTGTGCGCCAAAAGCCTAAAGGGCTGCACCCGCCGCCATGCGGGGGTCGTGTTGGTGCTGTAGCGCTGGTGGAAAAGGGCAAAGGCGGTTCTGTAGTCGGGATCGGTCAAATCGGGAAAGAAAGCGGCCAGCTGGCTGGCGATCAATAGCCCCTTGTACACCACTGTGCGGCCCGACAACGAGACGACGCACGCATCCAGCTTGGCCTCGCCCAGGACCCGCTCCAGCTTGCGCCGAAACCGGAACAGCCGCCGCTCGAATGCCAGCGTGTCGTCGCCCTCGGGCCGGCGGACAAACAGCTGGCGGATGTGCGGACGCGTCTTGCGCGCCTGCTCTCCCAGCGCCTCCGGGCAGACGGGCACCTCGCGCCACGCCAAAACCTGCAGGCCTTCCTCCGGCGCCAGCTGGGCCACCATATGCTGCAGCCGGGCAAAGGCTCCGGTTTCCCTGGGCACGAAGAACATGCCCACGCCCAGCTCGCCCTTATCAAGCGGGACGGCGCACCCGAGCCGACGCAGTTCCTTGAGGAAAAACTCGTGCGGAATCTGCGTCATGATGCCTGCCCCGTCGCCAGTAGCCCGGTCTGCCCCGATACCGCCCCGGTGGTTCAGCCGCTTCAGGGCCTCGAGGGCCATGGGCAACACTTCGGCCGCCTCAGGGCTCGCTGCACCGCGAAGGGTGGCGATAAACCCGACGCCGCACGCGTCCCGCTCCCCGTGGGTTCGGTCGTACAGCAGCTGCGTTCGTCGCTCGTCCTGGGACATGGAACCGCTCCTCCCACAGGCGGCCCGTCGCCCTGGGGCTAATCCCCACACAGCCCCTGCTCCGGGTTTCCCGCTCGCCTGGCTGCGGACCGCCGGTTTCCCGCAATAGGGTGTTGTGGGAGAATTCTAGAAGGTGATGTCCCAGAGCGCAATAAATTGCCCGAATGTATCGCGTATACTTTGGCGTTTCCCCCTTGCGGGCAGCTCCCGGACCGAAATAATATGAACCATAAAATTCCTGGACCCCCACAGATCCGGCCGGCTGTGGAGCGGCCCAGCGGCGCGCTGGGCGACGGGCGCCCGCGTGCCGGCACCACCTCCCCCTGGTGACTCCAGGGAATTCCTGGCTCCCGGGACAGACCCTGACGCACCCAGGGAAAACCCACTCGGTAAGCAAGGAGTGTAGGACAATGGCTGGTTTGGGTTTGACGCGCGACGACATCCTTAAGCTCGCGAAGGAGCGCAACGTCAAGTTTATCCGCCTGCAGTTCACGGATGTTTTGGGCGTTCTCAAGAACGTGGAGATTCCTATCGGCCAATTGGAGAAGGCGCTCGACGGCGAGATCATGTTCGACGGCTCGTCCATCGAGGGTTTCACCCGCATCCAGGAATCCGACATGTACCTGCGGCCGGACTACGACACCTTTGCGGTGTTCCCGTGGCGCAACCACGCCGATGGGGCAACTGCCCGCCTGATCTGCGACGTGTACCGGCCCGACGGCACGCCCTTTGAAGGCGACCCGCGCCACGTGCTCAAGCGGGCGCTCAAGGCCGCGGCCGACCTGGGATTTACCGTGAACGCAGGCCCCGAAGCGGAGTTCTTCCTTTTCCGCCGCGACGCCGAAGGGCGGCCTACGACCATCACTCACGACGCCGGTGGCTATTTTGACCTCGGTCCCGTCGAGCGCGGCGAGGACGTGCGGCGCGACATCATCACCACGCTGGACACGATGGGCTTCAACGTGGAGGCGTCGCACCATGAGGTCGCCATCGGCCAGCATGAGATCGACTTTGAGTACGACGATGCGCTGACCACGGCCGACCGGTTGGTGACGTTCAAGTTTGTCACCCGCGTCATCGCGGACTTGCACAACCTGCATGCGACGTTTATGCCGAAACCCATCTTTGGCATTAACGGCTCGGGCATGCACACGCACCTGAGCCTGTCCAAGGACGGCGACAACGCCTTTGCCGACCCCGCCGACGAGTTGGGCTTGAGCAAGACGGCTTATCAGTTCATCGCGGGGCTGCTGGCGCACGCCCGCGGGTTCACGGCTATCACCAACCCGCTGGTCAACTCCTACAAGCGCCTGGTACCCGGCTATGAGGCGCCGGTGTACATCTCCTGGTCGGCCAAAAACCGCAGCGCCCTCATCCGGGTGCCGGCGGCCCGTGGCAAGGCCAGCCGCGTCGAGCTGCGCTCGCCGGACCCGTCGTGCAATCCGTACCTGGCGTTTGCCGCCGTCGTCGCGGCAGGACTGGACGGCATCCGCAAGGGCCTCGTGCCGCCGCCGCAGGTGACGCAAAATATCTACCACATGACGCCCGTAGAGCGGCACGAAAAGGGAATCGACAGCCTGCCGGGGAGCCTGGAGGAGGCGCTGGAGTGCTTCCTCGCCGACCAGGTGATCGTCGACGCCATGGGCCCGCACGTGGTGGACGCCTTCCTGCGCGCAAAGCGGGCCGAGTGGGACGCCTACCGCACGCAGGTACATCAGTGGGAGCTGGACGAGTACCTGGCCAGGTACTAACGAGTAGCACGTGACGCCCGGGTCGTGCCCGCCGGGGCACGGCCTCGGGCACCGTCGCGCGGCGCCCCCGATGCGCCGGTTCGCCGCAGCATGACGCCAGCGGCTGGGGAGGAAGCAGCCATGCGTTTCGCCAAGCTGCATGGGCTGGGCAACAGTTACGTCTACATCGATCTTGTCACCCAGCCGGAGCCGCCCGTCGATTGGCCTACCCTGGCCCGCCGGGTCAGCGACCCCGGCTTTGGCGTCGGGTCTGACGGGCTAATTTTGATCCTCCCTTCGCAGCGGGCCGATCTGCGCATGCGCATGTTCAACGCCGACGGCAGCGAAGGAGAAATGTGCGGCAACGGCATCCGCTGCCTGGCCCGCTACGCGGCTGACACCGGCTTGATAAAACGAGACCGCCTGCGCGTCGAAACGCTGGCGGGTATTCGCGACCTCGAGCTCATCCGCCGGGGAGACACGGTTTCAGCCGTGAGGGTGGACATGGGCAAGCCGCGACTGAAACCGTCCGAGATCCCCATCTCCTGGGCTGCGGTGGCGGCGTCAGGCCGCGGCGACAGTGCCCAACCAACGGACGACGGCCCCGTGCTCGACGCGCCCTTGTGCGTCGACGACGAGGTACACCGCGTGACGGCGGTCTCGATGGGCAACCCCCACTGCGTGCTGCTGGTGGACGACGTGGATGAGGCGCCCGTCCGCAGCCTTGGTCCCCGCCTCGAGCACCACCCCGCCTTTCCCCACGGCGTCAACGTGGAATTTATCCAGGTCGTCGACCCGGACCATCTTCGCATGCGGGTTTGGGAAAGGGGCAGCGGGGAGACGTACGCCTGCGGCACGGGCGCCTGCGCCGCCGCGGTGGCGACCCACCTGCTCAACCTGACCGGCCGGCGGGTGACCGTCCACATGTTGGGCGGCGATCTGGACATCGAGTGGAAACCGGACGGGCATGTGTACATGTCCGGCCCGTGCGAGACCATCTGCACCGGCGAGCTGAGCGAAGAGTGGCTCCGCTCCGGCAGCGGCAACGAAAGGAGCGCCCGGTCGTGACGGAAGGCATCGTTCGTGGCCTTTTGGCTGAGCGCATCGGCGGAGCGAGGTTCGGACTGGGAGGGAAGACATATAAATTCGCCCGCATCAAAGCGGCGGTGGCAGCCGCCCGGCAGGCCCATCCGGACGTGGAGCTCATCGACATGGGCGTGGGCGAACCCGACCAGATGGCCGACGCCTCCGTCGTGGCCGAGTTGGCCGCGCAGGCTGCCAAGCCCGAAAACCGTTTCTACGCGGACAACGGCATCATGCCTTTCCGCGAAGCCGCCTGCCGCTACATGGCCCGCACCTACGGCGTAGGCTGGCTCGACCCGGAGCAGCACATTTGTCCCAGCATCGGCTCCAAGCCTGCCCTAGCCCTCTTGCCGCTGGCCTTCATCAACCCAGGGGATATCACCGTTACCACCGTGCCCGGCTATCCCGTACTCGCCACCTACACCCGCTACCTCGGCGGGGACGTGGTGGAACTGCCGCTGACCGCGGAAAACGGGTTTCTGCCGGATCTTGAGCGCCTGACTCCGGAGCAGCGCCGCCGGGCCAAACTTCTTTACATCAACTACCCCAACAACCCGACCGGTGCCGTGGCGACCCGGGGATTTTTCAGCCACGTCGTCGACTTTGCCCGCCGCCATCAGATCCTCGTCGTCCACGACGCCGCCTACGGCGCCCTCGTCTTTGACGGCGAGGAACCTTTGAGCATCCTCTCCATCCCCGGCGCGGAGGAAGTGGCGGTGGAGGTGCACTCCGTCTCCAAGGCGTTCAACATGACGGGCTGGAGGCTGGGGTGGGTGTGCGGGAACGAGCTGGCCGTAAAGGCTTTCGCCGAAGTGAAGGACAACACGGACTCCGGCCAGTTCAGGGCTATCCAGTGGGCGGCCATACGGGCTTTGGAGCAGCCCGAGATCACCGCGGCGGCGTGCCGGCGCTATAGCCGGCGCATGGATATGCTCACCGAGGCGTTAAGGGCAGCCGGCTTTCCGGCCAACAAGTCCCGCGGGAGCTTCTACATGTACGTCCCAGCGCCCGCGGGCACTGCTGACGGCCAGCGTTTTGCGACGGCCGCCGACTTCTCCGAGTGGCTGATCGCCAATCAGCTCATCGCCACCGTCCCGTGGGACGAGGCTGGCGCTTACGTCCGCTTTTCGGTCACCTTCGAAGCCAAAGACGAAGCCGACGAGCGGCGCGTCATCGACGAGATCCGCCGCCGGCTTACCACAACCGAGTACGTCTTCCCGGAAACCTCGCTCCGGAAAGTCTGAGCAGTCGCCCACTTATGCCGGCTGGGGCGACGGTTGCGGGCCGGATAGGGGCTCCTGGGCCACCGCGGTAGTGGTCAGCGGCACGCCGGCCGGCTCCAGCCCGTGCATGGACAGCCGTCTCGCCTCCCGGGCCCGTTCCCTGGCCCGTTCTTTGTAGCGCCTTTGCATGCTGCGCACCTGCCAGCCGCCGCGTTTGCGCCATGCCGTGATGGCCTGGGCCGCCAGATGCGCCCCGAAACCGGTAGTGTAAAGGGGTACGCCCAGGCGCACCGCCCGCTCCCGCAAGCCTCGTCCCGGCCGCGGGTTTTGTACGGGATCGGGCAGGCTCACAAGCACCTGGATCTCCCCCCGTTCCATGGCCCGGGCGCCGTCGGTTTCGTCCATGACCGCCACAGGTAGACCGTGTTCTTCCAAGAACGCCGCCGTCGCCGGGTCGGCCACGAGGTCAAAACCCAGTTCTTTGAGTTCGCGCGCCGCCGGCAGCAGCGACTTCCTGCGCACCGGGCCCGCCTGCAAGTAGACGGTGCCCTGGTCGGGCAAGCGCGACCCGGCCGCGGCCTGCGCCTTCCAGTACGCCAGGGCCAAGTCCTTGCCCCACGCCATCACTTCGCCTGTCGACCGCATCTCCGGCCCCAGCACCGGGTCGATCCCTTCAAACTTGACGAAGGGGAACACGACCTCCTTGACGGCCACCTCGCCCTTAGGCTCCGGCAGGCGCGGGGGCAGCTCGAGCGGCGCGCCCAGCATGACCCTGGTGGCCACCTGAGCCAAGGGCACGCCCACCGCCTTGCTCACAAAGGGCACCGTGCGGGACGCCCGTGGGTTCACCTCCAGGACGTACAGTTCCTCGCCCGTCCAAGCAAACTGGACGTTCATCAGCCCTACCACCTTCAAGGCTTTGGCCAGCACCGTCACCTGCCGGCACACTTCCTCGGCCACCGCCGCAGGCAGCCGCGTCGCAGGCAAAGAGCAGGCGCTGTCCCCCGAATGCACCCCGGCTTCCTCCACATGTTCCAGGATGCCGCCAATGGTCACCCGCACGCCGTCGCTGACCGCGTCCACATCGAGCTCGATGGCGCCCTGGAGATAAGAGTCGATGAGGATGGGCTGCGCCGGGTCTACGGCCACCGCGGCCTCCACGTAGCGCTCCAGGTGCTCCTCGTGGTAGACGATCTCCATCGCCCGCCCGCCGAGGACGTAGGACGGCCGCACCAGCACCGGGTATCCGAGTTTCCGGGCCGCTGCCTTGGCCTCTTCCACCGAGTGAACCGTAACGCCCGGCGCTTGCTTGAGCCCAAGGTCGTCCAGAAGCCGCTGAAACGCCTCCCGGTCCTCGGCCATGTGGATCGACTCGGGTGCAGTACCCAAAATGGGCACGCCGGCCTGTTTGAGGGCCATGGCCAGCTTGAGCGGGGTCTGGCCGCCAAACTGCACGATGACCCCGACAGGCTTTTCTACCTCGACGATGTGCAGCACGTCCTCGAGGGTCAGAGGCTCAAAGTACAGCCGGTCGGAGATGTCATAGTCGGTGCTGACCGTCTCGGGGTTGCAGTTGACCATGGCCACTGCATACCCCATTTCGCGCGCCGCAATGGCCGCTTGTACGCAGCAGTAGTCAAACTCCAGTCCTTGCCCGATCCGGTTGGGGCCGGCGCCGAGAATCACGATACTGGGCCGGCCGTCGCGCCGCGCTTCGCTCTCCCGCTCGTAGGTGGAATAGAAGTAAGGCGTGTGCGCCTCAAACTCGCCGGCACACGTGTCCACCAGCTTGTAGACGGGCCTGACGCCGTTGGCAAGCCGCGCCGCCCGCACGACCGGTTCGGGTTTGCCCAAGGCCCGGG
>LZRQ01000175.1 GCA_002159155.1 Firmicutes bacterium ZCTH02-B6 | reverse complement strand
CCTCAAGAGAGCGGCGCGGCTCGAATACGGGCGCGGCGGGGCGGCCTCCCCTCGCCGCGGACCCGCGGCCCGCTGGGCACCCCTCGCCTGGATCGCTCTTCTCGTGCTCCTCCTGTACTTCCTGACGGGGCGTTAAGAGCAGGAACCTTCGAACCGCGTGTGGAAGCCTCTGCTAATTCCGGGCCGCAAGGGACAGAGCGGCCGCGGTTTGCCGCCCAAAGGCGCACATGTCCACGGCTGGGCAAGCGCGGCACCGCGGATTTTGCTTGCGGCAGCAGTCCTTGCCCAGCGCCACGAGGAGGGCGTGGTACTCCCCGTACAACCCCGGGTCGCGCGGCAGCTGGCGCTGAAAGGCGTCTTGAAGCCGCTCATAGGACAGCTCCCCCGCCGGCACCAGACCGGCCCGGGAGACGATGCGCACGGTATAAGCATCGACTACGAAGACGGGGTGCCCAGCCGCATAGAGCAGGATGGCGTCGGCGGTCTCCGGGCCAATCCCGCGGACCCCGAGCAGCTGCTCCCGCAGCATTGGCCCCGGGGCTTGGAGCATCCGGTCCAGGCTTCCTCCGTAGCGGTCCTCAATCAACTTGAGCACCCCGCGGAGCGTCCGGGCCTTGGCCCGGAAATATCCTGCTGGACGGATCGCATCCTCCAGATCGGCCACGCTTGCCTGCTGCATGGCGGAGGGCTCCAACAGGCCCCGCTCTTTCAGGCGCGCGATGGCCCGCTCCACGTTGCGCCAAGCGGTCGCTTGGGTCAGGACAGCGCCGACGACGATTTCAAACGGTGTATCGGCCGGCCACCAGTGCTGGGGGCCGTAATGGTCGTAGAGGCGGGTGTACAGCGCCGCCAGCGGGTGCTGGATCACGGCTTCACCTCCGGGCGGCCGCCTTGTCACGGATGCGCCTTCCATTATGGCAGACGGTCTTTTAGGCTGCAAACCCCCGCGGCGGATGGGCCGCAGGGAAAACCATACATGGGCAACGGTTAAGGAGGCGGCATTCGAATTGGGCAGGTACGCGTACTTGCAAGGACAGTTTGTGCCGATGGAGGATGCCAAAATCAGCATCCAGACCCACGCGTTCATGTACGGGACGGCATGCTTCGAAGGCATCCGCGCGTATTGGAACGCCGATGATCAACAGCTGTACGTGTTTCGCCTGACCGAGCATTACGAGCGGCTGCTGAACTCCTGCAAGATCCTTCGCATCAAGCTCCCCCACACGGTCGAAGACCTCAACCGCATCAGCCTCGACCTCCTGCGCAAGAACAACGAGCGGGAAGACGTCTACTTGCGCCCCATCGCCTACAAGTGCGGACATCAGATCGGGCCCATCCTGGCCGGGGTGCCCGATGACTTTCTGCTGTTTGTCATCCCGATGGGTGCGTACTTGGACGTGAGCAAGGGGCTCAAGGTCTGCGTTTCCTCCTGGACGCACCTGAGCGATAACATGGTGCCCATGCGAGCCAAGATCAACGGCGCTTACATCAACGCCGCTCTGGCGCGGACCGAAGCCTATGACAACGGGTATGACGAGGCGATTTTCCTCACCCGGGACGGCAAGGTGTCGGAGGGCACCGCTGAAAACTTGTTCATCGTGCGCCATGGGCAGCTCATCACCACGCCCGTCACGGCCGACATCCTGGAGGGCATCACCCGGTCGACCATCATTGAGCTGGCCCGTGAGGAGCTTGGCCTTACGGTGGTTGAGCGCACCATCGACCGCACGGAGCTGTACGTGGCCGACGAGGCGTTCTTTGTAGGCACCGGTGCTCAGGTGAGCCCCATTGCCGAGATCGATCGCCGTCCGGTGGGCGACGGCAAGATCGGGCCCATCACCCGCCGGCTCCAGGAGCTGTACTTCGACGTGGTGCGCGGCAAGGTGGCCAAGTACAAGCACTGGTGCACCCCCGTCTATTGATGATGGCGCACGGGCCGTTCGGCGGGGCGTCTATCTTAAGGAAGTAAGGCCGGGCCTCAGTTTCCTTTCAACACCAGTTGGGGTATAATTTCCGCCGGGTCTTTGAAGCGACGGCGAGGAGGTAAACGACAAGGTGAAGCTGATCGAAAGCC
Source organism: Firmicutes bacterium ZCTH02-B6 (assembly GCA_002159155.1). Taxonomy (GTDB): domain Bacteria; phylum Bacillota; class Limnochordia; order Limnochordales; family ZCTH02-B6; genus ZCTH02-B6. Next base: position 5,323 of record LZRQ01000175.1, on the reverse strand, counting down.
AGGCGAAGGCCATCTTCGCCGAGGCCGGCATTCCTGTGCCCACGGGCCGCGTCGCCACCACGCCCGAAGAAGCGCGCGCCATCGCACAGGAAATCGGCGGCCGGGTAGTGGTCAAGGCCCAGGTGCCCATCGGTGGGCGTGGCAAGGCCGGCGGCATCCAGTTGGCGGACGATCCGGATGGAGCGTTTCAGCAGGCCCAGCGCATCCTGGGCATGGACGTGCGCGGGTACAAAGTCGAACGGGTGCTGGTGGAGCAGGCCGCGGAGATCGCCCAGGAGTTTTATCTCGGCATCACGGTCGACCGGGACCGGCAAGCCAATGTGGTCATCCTGTCCGCTGCCGGCGGGATGGACATCGAAGAGATCGCCGAGAAGCATCCGGAGAAGGTAGCCAAGCTCTGGCTCAACGCGGGGCTGGGCCTGCGGGATTTTCACATCCGCCAGCTGGCGGCGCAGGCCGGCGTCCCTGCGGAGCTCTTGAAGCAGCTTGCGCCCATCATGCGCAAGGTATATGACATCCTGCTGTCCCATGACGCCACGCTGGTAGAGATCAACCCGCTGGCACGCTTGGGCGACGGGCGACTGGTGGCCCTGGACGGCAAGATGGAGATCGATGACAACGCCCTCTTCCGGCAGCAGAAGTTGGCGGCCCTCAAGGAGGACGAGGGTGATCATCCGCTGGAGCTCGAAGCTCGCCGGCGGGGGTTGGCCTACGTCAAACTGGACGGCAACGTGGGCGTCATCGGCAACGGTGCCGGCCTTGTCATGACCACGTTGGACATGATCCAGCGCAATGGGGGCAAAGCCGCCAACTTCCTGGACATCGGCGGCGGCGCGAAGGCCGAGGTCGTGCGCAACGCCCTGGAAGTGGTGCTGTCCGACCCGGACGTCAAGTCGGTGCTGATCAACGTGTTCGGCGGCATCACCCGCTGCGACGAGGTGGCCCAGGGCCTCTTGGACGTCATGCGGTCCATGGAGGTCAAGGTTCCCGTGGTCGTGCGCCTGGTGGGCACCCGTGAGGAGGAAGGCCGCCGGCTGCTGGAAGGCACAGAGCTGACCCCGGCCGCCACGTTCCAGGAGGCTGCCCGCAAGGCAGTCCTCGCGGCCCAGAGCTAACGAGGAGGACGCAACCGGAGATGAGCATTCTCATCGATCGCAACACGCGCGTGATCGTCCAGGGCATTACCGGCCGTGAGGGACAGTTTCACGCCAGCCAGATGCTGGCTTACGGCACCCAGGTGGTCGGCGGTGTAACGCCCGGCAAGGGCGGCCAGCAGGTGCTGGGAGTGCCTGTCTTTGACACGGTCAAACAGGCCGTGGACGCCACCGGCGCCAACTGCTCCATCATTTTTGTTCCGGCGGCGTACGCCGCGGAGGCGGTGCTGGAGGCGGCCGACAACGGCATCGAGCTCATCGTCTGCATCACCGAGGGCATCCCCGTGCAGGACATGATCGAGGCCGTTCAGTTCGTTCGCCAGAAGGGTGTGCGGCTCATTGGCCCCAACTGCCCCGGCCTCATCTCGGCGGGCCAGGCCCTGGTCGGCATCTTGCCCGGCCGTATCTTCACGCCTGGTCCCGTCGGGCTTGTGTCCCGCAGCGGCACGCTGACTTATGAGGTTGTCAACGAGCTCACGAGCCGGGGCATCGGGCAGTCCACCTGCGTCGGCATCGGCGGCGACCCCATCATCGGCACCCGGTTCATCGACGTGCTGCGCATGTTCGAGGAAGATCCCCAGACCAAGGTCGTCGTCATGATCGGCGAGATCGGCGGCTCCGATGAGGAGGAGGCGGCCGAGTACATCAAGCAGATGAAGACGCCGGTGGTGAGCTTCATCTCCGGCCGCACGGCGCCGCCCGGCAAGCGGATGGGTCACGCCGGCGCCATTATCTCCGGCGGCCGCGGCACGGCGCAGTCAAAGGTGGCGGCGCTGGAGGCGGCGGGTGTCCCGGTGGCCGAGACTATCAGCGACATCGTGGACAAAGTCGCGCAGCGCCTCGGCCGCGCCTAACGGCGTAAGCAAGGCGGCGAGACCGGTCCTTACCGGCCTCGCCGCCAAATGACGATCAGCGTCTTTCCCCGGCGCTTAAGCACCGGATCCAGCACGAGCTTTACTGCACGCAGCAAAACGCCCACGGTTTCCACCCCCGCCAAGCTCCTACCCAGTATATCCCCAGGATGGCGAGGATGTGCCGTAGCCGCCGGCGCGAGACGGCGCCCCGGACAGATGGGCCGGAGCGCCGCCGGTACCCGACCGCATTAGCCGGTTTAGGAGACTGGTGTGTCGATCTGCGCCCGCTGCAGCTTGCCCGAGTAGTCGATGTAGATGGCCTTCCACTCGGTAAAGGCTTCCAGGGCCTGCACGGCCGCTTCCCGGTGGCCGTTGCCGGTGCCGCGGGTGCCGCCGAAGGGCAGATGTACCTCCGCGCCCGTGGTGCCGTGGTTGATATAAACGATCCCGGTGGTCATGTCCCGGGCGGCCCGCATGGCCTTGTTGATGTCCCGGGTGTAGATGCTGCTAGAGAGGCCGTAGGCGGTCTCGTTGTTGATCCGGACGGCCTCCTCCAGGCTGTCGATGGGGATGATGACCGCCGTCGGGCCGAAGATCTCTTCTTGCGCGATGCGCATCCCCGGATGAACGTCAGCGAACAGCGTCGGGCGGTAAAAGAAGCCCCGGGCGCACTCGCCTTCCCGATAAATTTCGCCGCCGCACAGCAGGCGCGCGCCTTCCTCGACGCCGACACCCGTGTAGCGGTGAACTCGCTCCAACTGCTTTTGGTTGACGATCGGCCCCAGCTGAGTCCCGTCATCCAACGGGTTACCGATGCGCAAGGCTTGTGCGCGCTCCACGAGGCGCGGGACCAACTCGTCCATGACCCGCCGGTGAATCAGCAGGCGGCTGGCCGCAGTGCAGCGCTGGCCGGTGGTGCCGAAGGCGCTCCAGAGGATCCCTTCCACGGCCAGGTCCAAGTCCGCGTCGTCCAGGACCGTAATCGCGTTTTTGCCGCCCATCTCCAGCAGCACCCGCTTGCCCCGGCGGGCGCCTTCGGTGGCGATCATGGTGCCCGTCGCGGTGGAACCGGTGAAAGCGATCACCCGCACGCCGGGATGCTCGACCAACGGGGCGCCCGTATCGGGACCGGGCCCGAGCACCACGTTGAGCACGCCCGGCGGCAACCCGGCTTCCTCTAGGATCTTGGCAAACTCAAGAGATACCAGCGGCGTGTCCTCCGCGGGCTTCCAGACGATGGTGTTCCCGGCGATGAGGGCGGGCGCGAGCTTCCACGAAGGCACCGCAACGGGGAAGTTCCACGGCGTAATAAGCCCAACGACCCCCACCGGATCCCGCACGCAGCACGCGAACTTGTTGGGCATCTCCGAGGGCGCCGTGAAACCGTGCAAGCGGCGTCCCTCGCCCGCCATGTAGTAGAACTCGTCAATGGCTTCCTGCACGTCGCCGCGCGCCTCAAAGAGCACCTTGCCCATTTCTTGGGACATGAGGTGGGCCAGCTGCTCCTTGCGCTCCGCGATGAGCTGAGCGGCGCGGAAGAGGATCTCGCCTCGCCGTGGGGCCGGCATCGCCCGCCAAGACTCAAAGGCCTGCTGGGCGGCCTTGACTGCTCGGTCCACTTCCGCGGCGCCAGCGACCGAGATCTGGCCCAAGAGCTCGCCTGTGGCGGGGTTGATGTCCGGGTAAAGCTTGCCGGTTGACCCTTCGACCCATTGGCCGGCGATATAGCTCTTTAAGATGGGCGCTTCCTGCTGCGAGGTCTTGTCGGCTGCCATCGTTCATCGCCTCCTGGCCCAGTGGTACGGCGACCCCCTTGGCGGTGCCGCCGCGCTATACACTTCGGAAAAGGCTGAGTCATTCCTTGCCCTCCCGGGGCGCCACGAAGGAATCCCCTATCGTTCAGCAAAATAGATGAGGGGAGGGTTGCGCCGATGAGCGACAACGGGCCGGCGGGGAAGCGCACCCCGCTATACGAGGAGCACTTGGCCGGCGGGGCGCGCATGATCGACTTCGCCGGTTTCCGTATGCCCGTCGAATACAGCGGCATTCTGGAGGAACACAGAGCGGTGCGCAGCGCCGCGGGCCTGTTTGACCTGTCGCACATGGGCGAGATCAAGGTCGGGGGCCCCGGCGCTGCCGCATTTTTGGAATGGGCGATGACCAACCGCGTCGCGGACATGGAGCCGGGGCAAGCCCGTTACTCTCTCATGTGCAAGCCTGACGGCGGCATTGTCGATGACGTGGTGGTGTACCGGCGGGCTGAGGACTTCCTCGTCGTCGTCAACGCGGCCAATATCGCGAAGGACGTCCAGTGGCTTGATTACCTGCGCCGGGCGTGGCCCGGCGAGGGCGGGTCGCCTGTTGCACCTGAAGACGTGGTGCTGGAGGACGTCTCCGACGCGACCGCCTTACTGGCCGTGCAGGGGCCGCGGTCCCAAGAGATCCTGTCCCGTTTGACCGGCGCGCCCCTGGCAGAGGTGGCGCCTTTCCGTTTTATTGAGGACGAGGTGGACGGCCGCCCTGCGCTGGTCTCCCGCACAGGCTATACCGGCGAGGATGGGTTTGAACTTTATGTGGCCCCGGATGCGGCCGCGTCCCTTTGGCGCGCCCTGCTTGCAGCCGGCAAAGACTTGGGCCTCGTCCCCGCCGGACTTGGCGCCCGGGACACGCTCCGGCTTGAGATGCGGTTTCCCTTGTACGGCAACGATATCGACGAGACAACGACGCCCTTGGAGGCGGGCCTGGGCTTTGCCGTCAAGCTCGATAAAGAGGACTTTGTAGGCAAGGAGGCGCTGGCGCGCCAGCAGGCCGATGGCGTCGCCCGCAGGCTGGTAGGGTTCCGCATGACCGGCCGGGGCATTCCCCGCCACGGATATCCGCTGTTGGCCGCTGACCAGCAGGTCGGGCGCGTCACGTCCGGCACCATGTCCCCAACCCTCGGGGAGCCCATCGGCATGGGTTACGTGGCGGCGGAGTACGCGTCGCCGGGGCAGGAGCTCGCGGTCGAGATCCGCGGCCGAGCCATCCCCTGTCAGGTCATCAAAGGCCGCTTTGTGCGGCCCGCAAAGTAAGGCGGCACCAACGCACCGGTGTATCGTGTAGAAGGGGGCGCGTCCATGTATCCCGAGGATCTGCGCTATAGCAAGGAGCACGAGTGGGTCCGGCAAGAAGGCAACCGCGTACGGGTCGGCATTACCCACTACGCTCAGCATGAGCTGGGGGACGTGGTGTTTGTCGACTTGCCACAGGAAGGGAGCATTTTCCAGGCGGGCGAAGCCTTTGCCGTGGTGGAGTCGGTCAAGGCCGTGTCCGACA
>LZRQ01000174.1 GCA_002159155.1 Firmicutes bacterium ZCTH02-B6 | reverse complement strand
ACGTGGTGCTGACGCAAGGCGTAGCCTGGGGACAGCCGTTCGAACGGCTGGCTGGGCAGTTTCACTATGGCCCGGAAGGCTTCGAGATCCCGTCAGCTACAGGCAGCATCCGGGGCGGCAGCGTCGCGGTCCAAGGGAGCGGCCATCCCCGGGGGGCCTGGGAGTTGCGCGTCTCCGCCCGGGACGTGCCGCTTCAGGCAGTCGCGGGGCTTAGGGAGCGGATGCCTACGATCAGCGGCCTGGTCACGGTGGACGGCAGCGTCCGCCGGCAGGCGGGTGAGCGGCTCCCCGCGTTCGCAGGCAACATCAGCGCCCGCCATGTGCTGGTTGGGTCGCTGGATTTCACGGAGGCGGCAGGGGAGCTGGAGTTTGCCCAAGGTACCTGGCGCACCGGCGGGATCTCCTTGCGCCGGTCTAGCGGAGGCACCTATCTGGCCGCCGGATCCGTCGCGCTGGCGGGCCAAACAGGGGCCGGCGGCCACGCGACCGGAGTGCAGCCATCCCTGGATTTGTCCGTCGCCGTGGAAGGCGAGTCGTTGTCCGATGTACTCGCCTTGACCGGGCTGAGGCTGCCGGTCCTGGCTCCCACGGGGCGGGTTGCAGCGCAGGTGGAGCTGGCCGGTACGCCCAGCGACCCCGTGGCCCGTATTCGGCTGGACGCGCCCAACGTCTATGTCATCGGGTACCGGACCGCCGTCGCGGTCGAGATGCGTATCCAGGACGGCCGCGTGCACATCGACGAGCTGTCCCGCGATAGCGGCTGAGGGGTTTCAAGGAGTCGCGGCGGCGTGGGGCGAAGAGAAGCAGCCAGATATTATGCGGACAGGAGCGATGAGTACGGATGAAACCCATAATAGTTGATCGCCTAATGGAGACGCTGCGGTCCCGGGCCAACCGGACCGTTGTCGCGCTATTGGTAGCGGCAGCGCTCGTCGCGGGCGGCGCGATGACCCTGCTGGCACAGAGCCAGAACGACGTCGTGGCGTTGGTCAACGGCGAGCCCATCACCCGGGATGAGCTGTACCAAGAGATGGTGCGGTATGTCGGTGCCCAGGTGCTCGACGAGCTGATCCTCGTTAAGCTGGTGCGCCAGGCGGCGGCCGAGCGGGGCGTCGAGGTCGGCGAGGATGAGATCGCGGCCGAGCTCGCGACCGTCGAAGCGGACGTAGGCGGTCCCGAGCAGTTGGCGTTTGTGTTGCAGATGTACAATATGACGCTGGAGGACCTGAAGCAGCAGATTAGCCTCAACCTGTTGCTCCGGGCACTGGTGGGCCCCGAGGTCGAGGTTGCCGAGGACGAGATTCGCTCGTACTTCGACGAAAACCGGGAGCGGCTCGGCCAGCCGGAGCAGGTGCGCGCCCGGCACATCCTCGTTGAAACCGAGGAACAGGCGCAGGAACTTAAGCAACGGCTCGCGGCCGGCGAGAACTTTGCCGCCCTGGCCCAGGAGCACTCCATCGACCGGGGTTCGGCGGCCCGCGGCGGCGATCTCGGTTGGTTTGGCCGCGGCGTCATGGTGGCGCCCTTTGAGGAAGCCGCTTTCAGCCTCCAGCCTGGCGAGATCAGCGACGTGGTCAAGACAAACTTCGGGTATCACCTGATCCTTGTTGAGGAGCGCCAGGAGGCTCGGGAAGCGGTGCTGGACGACGAAACCCGTACCGCGATCGAGAACCGGCTCCGAGAGGAGAAGCTGTCCCAGCGCATCCCGGAGTGGTTGAACGAGCTACGCAGCACGGCGGACGTTGAGATTTTGCTCGGGCGGTAAGCGCCCGACGGAGAGCGGCGCGGGCGGGCAAAGGCGGATGCGTGCCGACAATCAAGGCGATGGCGGTCTCCCTTGCGCGAGCGGGGGAGACCGTCTGCGCCTTTGCATGGCAGGCGCGGCGTGAGGATCTTGTTCTGGTTGCGTTTCTGGAGAGGTCAGCCGTCTCGGCCCGGGAGAGGGATGATGCCGGCGTTGGCCAAAGCCTTGGCGATGATGGCCAGGATCGGGCCGATGAGGATGCCGTAGACGCCGAAGACGACGATCCCGACCCACAGGGCGATCAGCATCAGCAGCGGGTGCATGCCCACGGAATCGCCCAAAACTTTGGCTTGCAACAGGTTACGGGCGGCGAACATGACCAGAAAGATACCCACAAGTTGCACCGCCTGGGGGAGGTTGCCAAGAAAGAGGCTGATGCCCGCCCAGGGAAACAGAAGCAGCCCGGGGCCAAGAACGGGGATGACATCCAAGATGCCGAGGATCAGCGAGAGGACCATCCAGTAGCGGGTGCCGATCAAGACGAGGCCGACCGCCGCGATGGTGGTACTGATGAACAGCATGACCACCTGCGCCCGCAAAAACCCGCCTAGGTCCACCAGCACCTTGTCCCGGGCGTCCGCGATGCGGGGCCGCCAGTGTGCCGGAGCGAGACGCAGCAAGGTGTTGTTGACGGTTTCGCGGTCGGTGGAAAAGAAATAGGTCGCCAGCATGATGATGACCCAGATGGCCGCCGCGCTTGGAAGGGCCGCGACGGTGCCCAGCAGGCGGTTGGTCAAGTTGGCGACGAACTCCATGAAGCCTTGCGAGAGGCTGTTCAGGCTTTCGCGCAGGTAGGCCGTGACTTCTTCCGGGACGGACTGAAAGAGCTCTTCGATGCTTTGGAGCAAGTCGTTGGCGACCCGCATGGCGGTGCGCTGGTGCGCCGGGAGCAACGTGGCCAGGTCGAGGAGTTCGTTGTACACGTTGGTCGCAACCCAGACGAGGGCTCCTCCCACGACCACGACCAGCAGCACCAAGGTGACGCTTGTCGCCACCGGACGCGGAAACCGTAAGCGGCGTTGCAGGGAGTTGACGGCCGGATCGATCAGGTGAGCCAGAACGAAAGCGACCAGGAAGGGAAGTACGGCCGCCAACACCGGCCGGCGAAAGACAACGACCAGGGCGAGAACGGCCAACAGCGCGACCTTGCGGTAGTTGACGGCGACGGCCAAAGCGCCGGCCCCCCAGGGGAAGTCTGACTTCCATTATAGCACAGAAGGGGATGGGGAATGGCCAACAGACTGGTCACGCTCTTCCGTAACTATTTCATCACAGGCGTGTTTGTGTCCTTACCGTTGGTGGTGACCATTTGGGTTCTGTGGCTCGTGTTCCGCACGGTGGAGACCACGCTGGGCGCGTTTCTAGCGTGGGTGATCGGTCTTGTTACGGGCGAGCCGCGCCATATCCCCGGAGTTGGCCTGGTTTTGACGGTGGTCGTGCTGATGCTGGTGGGTATGGTGGCTACCAATGTCATCGGGCGCCGGCTCGTGGCGGCCGGCGAGCGCCTGCTCCTCATGTTCCCCGTCGTGCGCCCCATTTACACCGGCGTCAAGCAGGTCATCGAGGCTTTCGGCGTCAAGCGCACCTCGTTTCGGGAGGTGGTGCTGCTCCAGCACCCACGGCCAGGGCTGTGGGCCATCGGGTTTGTGACCAACGAGGGCCGGGGCCTGATCGCGGCGCACTTTTCGGAACCCGTCAAGACCGTCTTTGTGCCCACCGCCCCCAACCCGACGTCCGGCTTCTTTGTCATCGCTCCGGAGCGGGAGTTGATCCGGTTGGATATGACGCCCGAGGAGGCGTTTAAGATCATCGTCTCCGGCGGCGTCATTATGCCCAATGGTCCGGAAGACGGGGGGCGCTCCCTGGATGGGTAGCCCTTACCGGCGAGCGGCCAGGAGGGCTACCGTATCCTGCGCAATGACGAGCTCTTCATCGGTCGGGATGACGAATACCCGCACGCTGGAACCAGGAGCGGAAATCTCCGCTTCCCCGGCCGCGGCCGCGTTTTGCGCCTCATCCAGCCGCACGCCCAAATACGTGAGACCGGCGCATATCTTTTGCCTAAGGCGCGGAGAGTGCTCCCCGATGCCGGCCGTGAAGGCGATCGCGTCGACGCCGTTCATGGCGGCCGCGTAGGCGCCGATGTACTTGCGGACCCGGTACTCGTACATGTCAAAGGCGAGCCGGGCCCGGTCATCGCCCGCGTCCATCGCCGCCTCGATGTCCCGCATGTCCCCGGAAAGCCCCGAAATGCCCTTAAGACCGCTTTGACGGTTGAGAAGGGCATTTAGGTCGGCTAGGCTCAAGTCTCCGTGAGCCATCAGGTAGATCAAGGCGCCTGGGTCGATGTCGCCGGAACGGGTACCCATGAGGAGTCCTTCGAGGGGCGTGAAGCCCATGGACGTGTCGACCGAGACGCCGCCTCGGATCGCGGCCACGCTCGCGCCGTTGCCCAGGTGGCACGAGATGATCCGGAGGGATTCTACGGGGCGCCCAAGCCTCTCTGCGACCCGGTGGGCCACGTACTTGTGGGAGATCCCGTGGAACCCGTAGCGTCGTATCCCGTGGCGCTCGTAAAGCTCGTATGGGATGCCGTAGAGATACGCATGGGCCGGCATGCGAGCGTGCATGGCCGTGTCGAACACCGCCACCTGGGGCGCGTGGGGCAGGAGGGCCTCGGCTGCCTCGATGCCCGCAAGGTTGTGGGGGTTGTGCAGCGGCGCCAAGTCGTTGAGCTGGCGGAGGGCTTCCTTCACTGCCGGCGTGACGACCACCGCTTCTCGGAACAGCTCACCGCCGTGCACGACCCTATGCCCGACGGCGTCCACCGCGGTGGCCTCGATGGCCCCGCCGTCGCCCGTCAGCATCGCCAGGCACAACTGGATCGCTTCGTAGTGGTGAAACACCGGGCGGGTAACCTGCCGCTGCGCCGTCCCTTGACGGTGGGTAATGATGGCTGTATCCGTGCCGACGCGCTCGACTTTGCCGGAGGCCACCACCGCCGGGACACGGCCGGGTGCCATATCATAGAGCTTGTATTTGACCGACGAACTGCCGCAGTTGAGCACAAAGACTTTCACCCGGCGGGCGTCCCTCCCCGGCTGACAGTCTCCCCAATGGAAAAGGAGCGGATAAGGCCCCCGGCGAACCTCCCGGTAACACCGCACGCCGCGGCGCACCTGCCGCCTCTAGGGAGAAACATGGCCAGCCGTCGCCAACATTCGAGTCGCAACGACCAGCTCCCTGCTTCGCTGCCGGGGGTTTCCGCCTCGGCGGAGAGGGGGAGCGCCGCTTTGCCGGCGACGGGACGTGCCGCGGCCTGGAAGTGCGTTGCCAAAGGAGTGTCGAATCTTGGACGTAAAGCCCTTCCGCGGCCTGCGCTACAGTACTGGCGCCGGCGCCCTGCGGGACCTTGTCGCCCCGCCCTATGACGTCATCGACGCTGCTGAGCGGCAGCGCCTGGCCGCCCAGAGCCCCTACAACATTGTCCGGGTCGATTTGCCCGACGATGGCTATAGCCAGGCTGCCGCCCGCCTCAAGCAATGGATCGACGCCGGGATCCTTGGGCGGGAAGCCCGGCCAGCCTTTTATGCCTACCGGCAGACGTACCGGGGACCCAGCGGGGAAGCACTAGTGCGCTGGGGATTGACCGGGATGGTGCGCCTGGCGGCCTACGGCGAAGGGGTCGTGTATCCCCACGAGCGCACGCTGGCCAAGCCCAGGGAAGACCGGCTGCAGCTCCTGCGCGCGACCCGCACCCACCTGAGCCCGGTCTTTGGCTTGCACTTTGGCGCCGCGCAGCCGTTGGACGACTTGCTGGCGAGCGCCTGCCAGGGCCCGCCCGCGATGGCCGTGGACGACCGGGACGGGGTGGAGCACCGCATGTGGGTGCTGGACGATCCCGACGTGGTGGCGGCGGTGCAGGCGGCACTGGCGCCTGCCCGCATCGTTATCGCCGACGGTCATCACCGCTACGAGACGGCCCTCGCCTTTCGTGACGAGGAGCGCGAGCGACTTGCTCGCGCGTCCGGTGCGGCGGCGGCGGACGCAGCGGGTGCGGCGGCTGACGCCGCTGCCAACTACGTGCTGATGGTGTTGGTCGACCTGGCTTCCCGCGGCCTCTCGGTCTTCGCGACCCATCGCATCCTGCGGGGCACAAGCGACCTCACCGCGGATGAGCTCTTGCGGCGCCTCGCGGGCGCCTTTTCCTTGAAGCCGGTGGAAACCGCCGGCCGGGACGCGGCGGCGGCGCTTTTGTCGGGCTTAGAGGGCCTCGGGCCTGACCCGGGCTTTGGGGTGTACACGGGGAAGGGCCGCGGCTGGGTCGCCCGCTTGACCGACAGGGAGGCGTGGCACAAGGCCACTGTCGGCAAGCCGGACGCGTGGCGGGCGCTGGATGTGGCGGTGCTGCACGGGCTCGCGCTGCCGCTGGGAGCCGGCCTCGACGTCGCTGCCCAAGGCTCGGGCGTCTATCTCGCTTACACTCGCGACGCCGCCGAAGCCGTGGCAGCCGTCGACCGGGGCGAGGGACTGGCCGCGTTTTTGCTGCGCCCGACGCCGGCGGAGGCGGTGCGGGACATTGCGCTGGCCGGCCACGTGATGCCGCAAAAGTCCACGTACTTTTACCCCAAGCTATTGACGGGGCTCGTCATGGCCCAACTGGACACCCCTGTGGGGCTTTGATATAATCGGTGCAATTCCAGCGGGGGAGGACCCGGCGCGTGGAAAAGTTTTTGCCCGAAGCGTTGACGTTTGACGACGTGTCGTTGGTGCCGCGCATGTCGGAGGTCATGCCGGCCGAGGTCGACACGTCGACCTGGCTTACCCGCACTATCCGCCTCAGCATCCCGTTCTTGTCCGCTGCGATGGACACAGTGACCGAAAGCCGGTTGGCCATCGCCTTGGCCCGGGAAGGCGGGATGGGCGTCATCCACCGTAACCTGGACCCTGAAACTCAGGCCAGCGAGGTCGACAAGGTCAAGCGCTCTGAGAGCGGCATTATTGTGGACCCCATCTACCTTCATCCCCAGCATCGAGTACGGGACGCCCTGGACCTGATGGCTCGCTACCGCATCTCCGGCGTGCCTATCACCGATGAAGCCGGGCGGCTCGTGGGGATCCTCACCAACCGCGACCTCAAGTTTGAGACCGACTACGACCAGCCCATCGCGAACGTGATGACCAAGGAGAACCTCATCACCGCTCCCGTGGGCACTACCCTGGAGGAGGCCAAGCAGGTCCTCCACCGGCACCGGATTGAGAAGCTGCCGCTGGTCGATGAAAACTTCCGCCTTAAGGGCCTCATCACCATCAAAGACATCGAGAAGGCGCGCAAGTACCCCAACGCGGCCAAGGACGAGAAAGGCCGCCTGCGGGTCGGGGCCGCCGTCGGCGTGGGCAAGGACGCCAAGACCCGGGCGCGGATGCTGGTGGACGCCGGAGTCGACGCGCTGGTGGTCGATACTGCTCACGGCCACTCCCGGGCCGTCTTGGACATGGTGGCGTGGCTTAAGGGTGAGTTTGGCCACAAGGTTGCCATCATCGCCGGCAATGTGTCCACAGGGGAGGGCACCCGGGCCCTCATCGAAGCGGGGGCGGACAGCGTCAAGG